>NHDO01000017.1 GCA_002171735.1 Proteobacteria bacterium TMED61
CATGGTTATTCTTTTGGCCCTTTCCATGGGAGAGTGGGAGTGGATACGCGTAGCCGGGGTAGCGGTCGTGATTCTGGGTGTGCTCATTAGCCAGATCCCGTCCAGCACCAACAAAGTTCAAACTCAGTCATGATCGACAAACGTGCTGGGTAAATCTCGCTCTCCTGAAGTAGACTGGTGCAAGTGAAAACGTTACTGAGATTGCCAAGCGCTCGCGTGAATTGGACGGGTGTTGTTGTTATTGTCCTGACGCTGGTTGGACCCCATGCGTTGGCAGAGGATCGGGGCGCCCAGATTTTCCAAAACCAATGCGCATCCTGTCATGGCAACGAGGGAATTGCGCTGAAAACACCGATGCTTCATGGTCAGGAGCCGGCTTATATCGTGCGTTCGTTAATGGCGTTTAAGCATGGAGGCCGGATTGATCAGATCATGATGAGCATGAACAGCATCGCTTCAGGGCTGACAGAGGAAGACATCGGGTCGGTCGCCCGCTACCTCGCAGGACAAGACCCTTGCGAAATTGACATCAAGATTGATTACGGCCGGGAGGGGTTTCGTGAAGAATTCTCGGCCGGTCGCGAAATGTATGCTGCGTCCAATTGTGGACACTGCCACGAGAGTTTTCATCACTTTGCGCCGAGAATCATGGGTCAAAAGGCGTCCTATTTAAAGCTGGCTTTAAGTCAATTCCAGGCAGGGGTTCGGGTTGCACCGATGATGCCGCAAATGCTCCAGTCCTGGACTGAAGAAGACTTTCAGAACGTGGTGACCTATATCAGTGGGATGCGCCTGATGCGGGCCTGCGACTCAGACTACTGATTACAGTGAACGGGGTTAAGCTTGCCTCGCTCTAAGCAGCTTTGATACCGAGTTGCTCATCGCTGGCAATGGTTAAACCCAGTTCCTCAGCATATTGAATGCATTTCTCAATACTGGCCATGGCATGAGTCGGATGATGAGCATCTGAATTGCATACGACCGTGATCTGGTAGTCACAAGCAGTTTCCCAGAACTGGCGAAGCGGAAAACCAGGATGAGCGTCTTTGCCTGATTTCTGAGCCAGTTTTCGAAAACCACCACCGTTGATCTCCAGCGGTTTTCCATTGGCCTCTGCTGCAGCGAGGATATCGTGTGAGCACGCTTTGAGGTCCTCATTCCAGTGATCGCTTGAGAGCCCAAATACGTCGGGGTGCGCGATAAATTGATAAAGAGAAGATTCCATCATGGAGCATAGATGATCCCCATAGGCGCGAAGCTTGGTGGCTGACGTCATCCCGAAATAAGAATCTTCCCAAGAACCCTGCAGCGGCGTGAAATGACCTGCGCCAATCAGGTAGTCAAAATTACGCCGGCCCAGAATCTCATCCTCATAGAAACTGCGGCAATCGTCAAAGTCTTCACACTCAAGGCCCGCAAGTACCGTAATTTCCGGAAAGGAATCCTGGGCGTCCCGGATCGCTTGATGGTAATCCTCGAGTTCACTCATATCCATCCGGTGCGAGTTAAACCGGTCTCCAGGCAGTGGGGTGTGATCAGAAATACCGTAGGTGTCGACTCCTGTTTTTGAGGCGTGACTTACATATTCAGCAGCGTCGCCCGACGCGTGTTTACAGCGGTAGGTATGTGAGTGCAGGTTACGTCTGCTTGGAGATGGGTTAGTCATATTCGGGTAGATTTTAATATCGATCTCGTATTCGCCCTAATGGGCCCGGCAATGGTGCAAATAAGTCAGTAACACATGCCAACAATAATGGGTAAGAATTTAATTACGCGCCAGCTTTCGGGAATAAAGTTTTTCAGCACTGCGCGACGGTAATCTTCGTGTCGATTGTCTGCGAGCCGTGCGCCTGTTTCAGATGACTTTTTTAGATTTGTGCCCAACTTTGAATAGGGAGTCTCTGAGGGAGTAATTATAATGTTTCCTATTAGGAAACATTAATTCCTTGAAGTTGACTAATAGTTGAGCTGTAAGTAGCCTTAGGACTCTGAAATCGACAACGATTTAGTTTTAGGAAATTAATCAGGCCATAGAGTTCTTATTATGTGTGGAATTGTAGGATTGTTCATTAAGAATCCTGAGATAGAGAAAAATCTCGGGAAGTATCTTTCAAAGATGCTTATAGNGATGACGGAGCGCGGCCCCGACAGCACTGGTGTCGCTATCTACCGTGATGCTGTTGGGTCGGGATCGGCTAAATTGACTTTATTAGCCCCTGACAGTGATTACTCATGGGAAGCCTTGAACCTTAACCTGGGTGTAACTTTTGGTGACGACTATGAGTTAAATCTCCAACGCGACCAGGCCGTCTTGAAAGTCTTGACCAATGCTGCATCGGCCCAAACTTGGGTCGGCGAGAGACATCCTGAATTGAGAATTAACGCAACGGGTGAAGCCATCGAGATCTTTAAGGCGAAGGGGACTCCCGCCAGGTTTGTTGAAAATTTTAATCTTGGGAGTTATCACGGTAGCCACGCACTAGGTCACACGAGAATGGCGACCGAATCCGCAGTAACGACCGAGCATTCCCACCCTTTTTCAACGGGGGCTGATCTGTGTTTAGTCCATAACGGGTCCCTTTCTAACCACAATCAACTGCGCGGAGAGTTGCTTCGAGAGGGAATAACGTTCCAAACAGATAATGATAGCGAGGTGGCGGCTGGTTACCTTGCTTGGAGAATGCGAGAAGGGGATAGCCTCGAAACATCCTTAAAAAATGCATTGAGTGATCTTGACGGATTTTATACGTTTGCAGTTGGAACCAAAGACGGTTTCGCCGTACTAGTCGATCCGATCGGATGCAAGCCTGCAGTCATGGCTGAGACTGATGACTGGGCGGCAATGTCTTCCGAATTCCGGGCGATTGCAACATTACCGGGGGCAAATGACGCCAAGATCTGGGAGCCTGTTCCCTCGAAAATATACAGTTGGTCTCGGGTATGAGTCATGAAGAAATTTAATCTAGGAAATAGTACTGTTCGCGATTTAAACCAGGAGTTGCATGATTGTTCTGCCGAGAAAGGGGAATTTCTGGTTAGCAACCCTGGAGGAAAGCATTCAATCGCCGTTGGCGCGATGTACAACACGACTGTCATGATTGACGGACACGTTGGGTATTACTGCGGGGGAATGAACCAGAACGCTGCAATAACAGTAAACGGAAACGCGGGCTCTGGATGTGCAGAAAATATTATGTCGGGCAGTGTGTTGATTAAAGGGAATGCATCTCAGTACTGCGCAGCAACTGGACATGGCGGCTTAGTGGTTGTTGAAGGGAATACATCATCCCGTTGTGGAATTTCCATGAAGGGTGTTGACATAGTTGTTGGAGGCTGCATAGGTAACCTTAGTGGATTTATGGCGCAAAGTGGTTGCCTTGTGGTTTGTGGAGACGTGGGAGAAGCTCTTGGAGATTCGGCCTATGAGGCGCGCTTCTACATCGGTGGCAACGTGGCGAGCTTGGGGGCAGATTGTGTCGAGAAAAAAATGGNAGACGAGCACATAACTCAATTGAAAAATTTATTGAGGCAGGCAGGAATGGAGAGCATTGATATCTCAAAATTTAGGCGGTACGGCTCAGGACGCAAACTATATAACTTCAATATCGATAATGCTGGAGACTACTAGAGATGTCTGAAAAGGATAATTTTAAATCACGCTTGCGTCCGTCTCATTCTTTTCCGCCCCACGTTGTCGCTGAAATTCAAAGAGCAGCTGCGGAAGGTATATATGATATCCGGGGGGCGGGGGCGAAGCGGACCATCCCAACGTTCGACGACCTTTTATTTCTTGGTGCTAGCATGTCACGCTATCCGCTCGAAGGTTATCGAGAGCGTTGTGATACTAACGTAGTACTCGGCGCTCGGTTTGCTCAGANGCCAATTGAGTTAAAGATACCCATCACAATAGCTGGTATGAGTTTTGGCGCGCTGTCTGCACAGGCCAAGGAGTCACTCGGCCGAGGTGCGAGCGTCATGGGGACCAGCACCACCACAGGTGATGGCGGTATGACGGTGGAAGAACGCGGTCATTCCAAGACGCTGGTTTATCAGTACCTGCCGTCCCGGTATGGCATGAACCCTGATGATCTTAGAAAGGCTGATGCGATCGAAGTGGTCGTCGGCCAGGGCGCAAAACCGGGCGGTGGAGGCATGCTTCTCGGCCAAAAAATCAGCGATCGTGTTGCCCAGATGCGCAATTTGCCAAAAGGTATAGATCAGAGAAGCGCGTGTCGGCACCCTGATTGGACAGGCCCAGATGATCTCGAAATCAAGATTTCTGAGTTGCGTGAGATTACCGACTGGCAGGTGCCGATCTATGTAAAAGTTGGAGCCACTCGTACATTTTTTGATACAACTCTTGCAGTCAAAGCGGGCGCTGACGTGATCGTAGTTGATGGAATGCAGGGCGGTACTGCTGCAACGCAGGATATTTTTATCGAGCATGTCGGTATTCCTACGCTACCGGCAACAAGGCTTGCGGTCGAGGCTCTCAAAGAGCTTAATATGCATCGCAAGGTNCAGCTGATCGTCTCGGGCGGTATTCGTAACGGCGCGGATGTCGCAAAAGCCTTGGCTATGGGCGCCGATGCAGTCTCGATTGGAACAGCGGCGATGATCGCTCTTGGGGATAATAGCCCGAAGTTCGAAAAAGAATACAACGAGCTAGGCACCTCTGCAGGTTACTACGATGACTACCAGGATGGTCTTGATCCATCGGGCATTTCAACCCAAGACCCCGCGTTGTCCAGCCGTCTTGATCCAGAACTCGGTGGGCGGAAGATAGCTAACTATCTCAACTGTATGACACTGGAGCTGCAAACATTGGCACGAGCCTGTGGCAAGAGCCATGTTCATAATCTTGAGCCTGAAGATATGGTAGCGTTGACAATCGAGGCAGCCGCTATGGCAAAAATACCATTGGCAGGAACGGACTGGGTGCCTGGTCAAAACTTTTAAGCCATTTATAACTTATTTATTAGGAGAACAGGCATGAGTGAAAGTCTAGAAGCAATCGCAAAAAAAAGAAAAATTGAGTACTTTCTTGTTAGTTGGGTAGACCTCTTTGGCAACTTACGCGCAAAGCTTGTCCCTTCGCGGGCGATAAATGGTATGCAAAGGGACGGTGCGGGCTTTGCAGGTTTTGCCGCCTGGCTGGATATGACACCCGCCCACCCTGATTTGTTTGCCGTTCCGGATCCAGAGAGTCTGATTCAGCTGCCTTGGCAGCCTCAGATCGGCTGGGTTGCGAGTGACCTATGGATGGATGGAAAGCCGGTAGAGGCGTCACCACGAGTAGCCCTGAAAAGGCAGCTAGAAAAGGCGAAGAAAAAAGGATTCCGTATGAAAACGGGAGTGGAATGTGAATACCACTTAGTGAATTCGGAAGGAACCGATATTGCCGACCCCGCCGACACAGAAAGCAAACCTTGCTATGACCAAATGGCACTGATGCGTCAATATCCTGTCGTTAGCAAAATCTGTGATGCGATGATCAAACTTGGATGGAATCCTTATCAGAACGACCATGAAGATGCGAATGGCCAGTTTGAAATGAACTGGGATTTTGATGACGCGCTTAAAACTGCTGATCGACACGTCTTTTTCAAATACATGGTTAAGTCAATCGCTGAAGAGCATGGGCTGCGCGCAACATTTATGCCAAAACCGTTCAAACACTTAACTGGCAATGGTTGCCATGCGCACGTTTCTTTCTGGAACAATACGGGGAAGAAGAACTTATTCTTAGCAAGTGGAAAGAAAGACAAGCGCGGGCTGGGTCTTTCGCCGTTAGCTTACCAAGCGCTTGGCGGGATAATGCACAGCGCGAGCGACTTGGCTGCTATTTTTAATCCAACCGTCAATAGCTACAAGCGAATAAATGCGCCTCGTACTACGTCCGGCGCTACCTGGGCGCCAAATACGATCACCTATGCTGGAAATAATCGCACGCATATGATTCGGGTTCCGGACGATGGTCGTTTCGAACTTCGGTTAATGGATGGGGCATCAAATCCTTACCTCAGTCAAGCGGGGTTCTTGGTAGCGATGCTTGACGGGATTGACAATAACCGCGACCCGGGGGAGCCAACCCATGTCAACATGTATGAGGAAGGGCATAAAGTCAAAACAACACGTCGTCTACCGTTAAACCTCCTGGATGCGATCCGGAGTTTCGATAAAAATAAGATTCTCCGAGCGGGATTGGGTGACGAACTCGTAGATGCTTATGTCAAGCTTAAACTTCAGTCCTGGGATAGTTATGCATCCCACCTCAGTTCTTGGGAGCGGGATAATACGCTTGATTGCTAACGTTTATAAGTATGACTAAATGACAGCGCAGGTGTGGCTCCCTGTGAATAACTCGTTTATCGGCGTCGCTGTTGAAGCACCCGGTTCACTCTTGCCAGTTCAGGGGACCTAGGGTGTCGTCCCGCCCCGGGTAATGTGTCCGGTGTGCGGCATTGTTAGGCAATTTGACCCCATGTTGTCATGGCGTGCCGTACATGTTCGACGGCGCCTCTCGAAGCATGTTTACAGCGGTAGGTGTGTGAGCGCAGGTTACGCCTGTAAGGGGGATTGATTGTCATACTCGCGCGAGTCTTAACACCGACTCCTTAAAAACCATATTATATTTTGGTCACAAAAGTGAAGGAACATTCCATGCCACAACCCCGGTTTTCTGTGGTTCGCGACAGTGATTTGATGAGACGCAAAACCCATGACCTATCAATTGTTTTACGCAGATCGTAGCGCGGCTCAAGGCGTACGGATGATTCTGGAGGAGCTTAATCAGGACTATGAACTGATCGAAACTGACATTAAGTCTCAAGGGCCGCGCCCTCCCGAATTGCTCGCCGTAAACCCCAATGGATTGGTGCCAGTACTCATTTATGAAGAAGGTCCGATCTATGAGTGTGGCGCGATTGTCACCTTTTTGTGTGATAGGCATTCCGAATATGGGCTCGCACCAGGAGTAGGCGACCGCTATCGTGGTCGGTTTCTGCAGTGGCTCTTTTTCTTTTCGAGTTCATTGCAAAATGCTTTTTCGATGACTTATCGCGCTAATCGGTTTTCGGCTCTTGACTCGGGATATGCGGGTATTGAACAACAGGGCCGCAAAAGATTGATGTCCCTGTGGCAGATAGTCGATGATGCGATTGGTGAGAAGCCATGGATGTTGGACGAATTATTTTCTGCGGTAGATATCTATCTCTTTATGCTGAGCACCTGGCTTTCGGGTGAATACGGGCATCCGGATCTAGCAAAATTCAGTAATGTTGAAAGAATTGCGGACAAAGTGAAACAACGTCCATCAGTCGCTAAGGTCTATCCGACAATTATTGGAGCAACATGACTATGAAAGACCTGGCAAGTGAGATCCGCTGCGATAATGATCTGAAGCTGTACGAGACATTGCTGACCCACCCGGAAGTGCGTCGGGTGCGCGAGACCGTGGAACAGCAGGAAGAAAATCGTAAAGGCCCAGGTGTGCGCCGACATCTGCTGAGCACCTCGGTTCGTCTCAGCCGTTCCATGTCGGGTGCGCTGCACGCCATGGCAGACCGTTGCCAGGAGCGTCTTGGTATTGAAAGCAGGCTTGAGCTTTATGCGTATCCGGCGCCTCAGTTCAATGCTGCCTGTTTCAAGCCTGAAGATGGCTGCGTATACATCATGTTTTCCTCGTCTCTGCTGGAGGCTTTTTCCGAGCAGGAGTTGCTTTTCGTCATGGGTCATGAACTCGGCCATCATGTCTACCGCCATCACGAAATTCCGATAGGCTATATCCTCCAAGGCAAGACCCGCCCACCCGCCTCTTTGGCGCTGGATCTTTTTGCCTGGTCACGCTATGCCGAGGTTTCTGCGGACCGTGCGGGAGCGTATTGTGCCGAAGATCTTCCAAGCGTGGCGCGGGCGCTGTTTAAGCTCGCCTCAGGATTGCGTGATGATTCGATCGTCAAGTTTGATCTCGAAGAATTTTTGCGCCAGGTTGACGACATGCTGGCTCTCGGTGAGCAGCCCGGGCAAGGTGCACCAATGCAGGACTGGTTTCTGACGCACCCCTTTAGCCCGCTTCGGGTGAAAGCGCTGACTCTCTTTGACCGATCTGGACTGATGCGCTCCGGCGGTATCGACAAGCATGACCTTGAGGACCAGGTGCGAACCGTGATGGGCCTGATGGAGCCGGATTATCTGAAAGGCAAAACGGAGGCAGCGCGCGCGATGCGCAATCTTTTCATCGCGGGTGCTATTGCCGTCGCAGATGCTGCCGGGGGGGTCTCCGATAAGGAACGGCAGATGCTGGAAGAATTCTTCGAGGATGACTTTGCGCTGGAGAGCCTTGACCCTGGGCGTCTTCGCGAACTGCTGCCAAAACGCATAGAGGCGGCCCGCGAAAAGGCGAGCCTGTCTCAGCGTATGCAGGTAGTTAGGGATCTATCCCTGATCGCGGGCGTCGAACAACCTGTCGCGCAAGCCGAAAGCAAACTCCTGAAAAAGATTGCCCAGGGGTTGGAAATGCCCACGGGCTTCGTCAATCAGTGTCTGGAAGCTTCGGCAGAGTTGGATTGATGTTGTTGTCTATCTGTATGGCGCCGGAAGGACATTGATCCACTATCGCTTTGGCACGCTGACTAGGCAGTTCGGGCTCGCCGACTATAGTTGCGGTCCCGGTATCGTCGTCTACCCGAAATAAGTCAGGCTCAAGCAACTCGCACTGGCCGACGCCAACGCAGCGGCTCACATCCAGGCCGAGGCGTGTCCAGCCAGTCATGCGACCTCCATCTCAACCGACAAGATGCCATGAATAAAATTGGAGGCGACTCGGGTAGGCGCGCCTATCTGGCGCAGGGCCATTTTGCGGTTCAACATTTCCTCTAGGAGAATTCGGATCTCCATACGCGCGAGAAACGCACCGAGACAAAAATGCGGCCCTCCACCCCCGAAAGAGAAGTGGGAATTTGTCTCGCGTCTAACATCAAAGTCAAACGGGTGGTCATAAACCGCAGGATCACGATTGGCTGCTGAATACCACATGACCACTTTGTCTCCTTGAGAGACAGGAGTTCCTGACAGCTCGGTATCAGCAGTAGCGGTGCGGCGCATATGCAGGACAGGTGTTGCCCAGCGAAGGAGTTCCTCCACGGCGGTCGTTCCGATCTCTTCATCGACCTCGAGACGCTTCCACTGGTCGGGAAATTCGGCGAAGGCCATGGCTCCGTGAGCGATGGCGGTGCGCGTGGTTTCGTTTCCCGCAAACACCAATACATGAAATAGGTTGCGGTACTCTGCCGCCGACAGCCGGTTGCCGTCTTCTTCTGCCATAACCAGCTGTGTCACAACATCCTCTTTTGGGTCTGACTTACGTTTGAGCCCGAGTTGTTCTCCATATTCAAAGAGCGCATGACTGGCAGGCGACCTGAAGGGCAGAAGGCGCAGGTCCGTCGTGTTCCCGAAAGCGTCCGGCGCAAGCGTAGGTTTATCTGTTGTGCCCTCGACGAGATAGTTGGATAACTCAACCAGATAATCAGCGTCACTGACGGGAACGCCAAGAATGGAAAGAATGACGCGTATAGGAAACGGTGCTGCTACCTTGTTCACCCAATCTCCCCCGCCTGCGTGCTGAAAGTCATCCAACAGTTCGCAGGCAATCTCGCGGGTAACGTTCTCCCACAGGTTGATGTTGCGGGGCGTGAATACTTTACTGACGAGCCGGCGGATGCGGGTGTGATCAGGAGCATCGGTATCGATGATTGAGCGCCGCGCCTCGAGGGCATCTGCCTCGAGGTCCCACAGATTGGTGTGTCCGACAGCCGACGAAAAAAGTTTTGGTTGTTTGGAAACGGCTTTGACATCGCTGTGTCGGCTGACCACCCAGAAACCTCCATCCTGGTATGGGTGCCACAATAGCCCCGGATGAGCCATGATTTCACTGAATTGGCGGTGCGGAATCCCTTCCAGATAGATCGCGGGGTTTACGATATCGGGCGATGTCGCCGGGGAAGTCATTTCTCTTTAACTGTATTCCATGAGTCGCTGTCGTTCCCAGTAGCTCAGCATACGAGTACCAAGAGTATATTCGCTGACTTAGGGCGCTTGGCAGTGATGGTAGATCTCAATACAGTTCGCCTAGCCGATCAGGGGACAAGCACAATGCGACCTGCGACCCGTCCCTCCCGAAGGCGGTTGTGCGCATGCTGCGCGTCAGATAGTGGCAGTGTTTCAACAGAAGGCATAAGCGAGGGTTCTCGTCGGGCAAGGGCGAGTAATTCGTCCATCTGCTGGCGCGTACCCCAGAAACTGGTCATGAATCGTGCTTCCGGCGGCACTTTTCCAAGGCCGAAGTTTGTCTGACCTCCGCCGAGGCCCACAACAATAATCATACCTTTGCGGGCTACCGCGCCTGCTGCGGTAGCAAGGGTTATATCCGCTCCAATGAAGTCAATAATAAGGTCGCAGGGTGCGATATCTTCATCCGGTCCAATTGCTTCGTCTGCGCCGAGTTCGAGGGCTCTGGATCTTTTGTCTTCAGCGATATCAAGGGCAATGATCTTTGCATTGGTGAGAAGCCTCAGATAGCGGATGGCATATTGACCGAGCCCACCGACGCCGATCAGAAGAGCTCTCCGTTGACGCTGCATTGGCGCCAAGGCCTTTATGCCGTGGTCAACCGCACGGTAGGCCGTCAGTCCGCCGCATGCCAACGGGGCAGCGGTGATGGGATCCAGACCATCAAGCGGGGCAAGATATTTTCGGTCCGGAACATACATACGCTCGCAGTACCCGCCGTTGGTGAACAACCCGGCCTCATTTGAATTTGCGCAGATCATTTCGTCACCATCGGCGCATTGTGGACAGACGCCGCACCCCCAGGGGGCGTAAAGCAGGACGGGGCCCAATTCAGAATGTACACCAGTGACTTCATGACCCAAGACCAGAGGTAAGGGGCTAGGAAACTCGCCATCGACGACATGCAGGTCAGAATGACAGACCCCACAGGCGGTAATCTCGATGACCTCACCTTCGCCCTCTCGCAGGACAGGATCAGGGTAATCATCCTCAACGACAAGCGTTTTCCGGATTCCGGGAAGAACGACCGCACGCATAATACAGAGACCGGACTCAGCCTACGACTGATCAGCGATTTTTCGGACCGCTAGGTAGCAATGGACGTAATCCATAGCATGACCGTCGGGATTCGAAGCGACGTGATCCTCATAGCGTTTATAGAAATCATCGACGATCAAGTGTCGTTGCTCCAGTGGCCTGGCATCATCAAGACCGCTCAAAAAAACAGCCTCACTCCATGACCTTAGGGTCGGAATATAACTCCGGGCAAATTCTCTGGCCGACATCGCGCCATCAGACTCGTCATAGGCTTTTCGGTATGGACACTTCACGACTCCCGTTTGAGCTGAGACAAGCCTCAATCCTGCTTGATAGACCTGTGCATCTTCGTTTTTGAACGGTGCACAGAATTCTTCGACCGTTCGGTAATATTGAGGAAAGGTAGTGTTGATAAATTCATCACTGGAGATAACGCCTTCGTCACGCATCTGGGCCCAGAGGTTGGCAAAAGTATCAAACATATTGACGCCTCCGGTGTTACCAAGATAGCGACCTTCCTCATCGATACCAAAGTTCAGCATCACAAGTTGGCCACTGGGCCGCAGTTCATTGGCGCGGGCAAGAAGAAGGTCATCCCAGTTTTTCTGCGCCTGGGCTGCATAGGCAGTTAGCGTGTTGCTACTCGCGCCCACCATATGGACATGATTTTCGATAGGACAGGGCTTTTCAGAAATATAGTGCATTGCTGTTGCAGAGAACCCGATATCCAGTGATGCATCAGGTAAAAGTTGTTTGTGAAAGCCGATACCGCAGGCGTTTACATAAACATTTTCGATGTCCGTGAGGTAGGTGTTAGCCGTTAAGGAGCCGAATCCAAGAAGATTCTTAAATAAGGCACTGAAGTCGTTGCTGGGTAGATCGGTATAACTGACCTGAATCTGCACATCGGAAAAGCGCATTCGAACCTGCTCAATGCACCTTCTCAGCGCGCTTTCGGATGTACCGCCATCAGCCGCCCCAAAGTCAGCAAGGACGATCGCCCGTCCTTTGTCCGGAGGGTTAATTGCGTCGGCAGCCTCAAGGAGCATCTCCGAAGCATTATCGATAACATCCTTGGCGCCGCGGGTGCGTTGACTGTAGTAGCCCCCGCCCTTCATCGCCATTGTTCGAGCAGTGCGCTCCTTTAATTTTTCTTGTTTCTTCATATATTTAAGAGTTTATTCTGCGATTNTTTCTTAGTACGGATTGTTCTGTTGACAATGGTCTGANCATTTNGGNTACTTAAGAAAACCAGAGTTATAGCCGGTTGATTTANGCTGCCTGAGGTTGATTTTAANNGCAANCCCGTTGNNATATTAGTCTGTTGGCTACACCTGGGATACTCGTTGTCATCGGNTTNCANNNTTGCNATANTAAAGCGAGGGATTCTCGAAAAGCTTTTTCGAGATTCAATGACGATGTTAACTACCAGTNGAGGAGGAATCCATGGAAAGACGCGATTTTCTAAAAAAGGCAGGNGCGGGCACGGCCGTCGCTGCGGGTACCCTAGCGGCGCCTGCAATCGTAAAAGCTCGTACNGAGATCGCTATGGTCACNACCTGGCCGCGNGATTTCCCAGGTCTGGGCACGGGTGCCCAGCGTTTTGCTAAGAGCCTGAGTGAGCTTTCAGACGGGCGGCTAAACGTGACCTATTATGCGAGTGGCGAGCGGGTGAAGCCGTTTGACTCTTTTGATGAGGTCGCATCTGGAAACGCTCAGATGTATCACGCNGCGGACTACTACTGGAAAGGCAAGCATCCGGGTTGGGCCTANTTTACAGCCGTACCGTTTGGCTTTGTATACAGTGAGATCAATGCCTGGATTAACTGGGGNGGCGGTCAGGAATTGTGGGATGAACTGTCAGGCGAATTTGGCCTTAAATGTTTAACCTGTGGAAACACGGGTGTGCAGATGGGGGGTTGGTTCCGCAAAGAAATTAANTCTGCAGATGACCTCAAAGGTCTCAAGATGCGGATACCAGGTCTGGGCGGCGATGTGATGGCTAAGCTAGGCGCGTCACCGGTCTCCCTGCCGGGCAGTCAGATTTATGAAAACCTGATGTCGGGTGCGATTGATGCCACGGAGTGGGTAGGGCCTTGGAATGACTCGTACATGAAGTTTTATGAGGCCGCCAAGTACTATTACTTCCCGGGTATGCACGAGCCGGCTTCAATGCTTGCGGTGGGTATGAACAAGAGCTGGTGGGATGGTCTTTCAAAGACCGATCAGGCCNTGATTAAAGCTGCCGCTGCTCAGGAAGATTCTCGTATGATGTCAGAGTACAACGCTAAAAACGGCGCCGCACTCGATAAGCTGATCACCGAGCAAGGTGTTCAGGTGCGAGAATTCAATGATGACGTCTACGACGCTTTTGGTGAGGCGGCAGAAGAGGTATTTGACGAAGTTCGTGCTCACAGCGAACTGGCTAACAGAATTCACGAGAGTTTTGTTGCNACACGTAAGGACGTGGGTCGTTGGATGAANCTGTCGGATCAGCCCTACCTGCGTCAGCGGAACCGTGTACTTGGTGTAGGCGTTTAATCGCTCACTCAGTTCAGAGAAAAAGCGGAGCCTTTTGGCTCCGCTTTTTTCGCACTGCGCTTTTATATACTACGATTAGTGAGTGATTCTGGTTAACGCGGACACTCCTGACAGATGGCATCATCCAATAACACTTTGNCTATATCCGTAAATTTAATTCGGTTTCTAGCCTGGTTTGTCCCAACATTGGGTTTGATGTTCATTTTTCATAACTATCTGATTTTCTGGCNGGATTGGCCAGGNACGCTCGTCTTAATTCAGAATTGGCAAACTTCAGACGCCCAACCATTGGCAGAATCCCTAAGGATGAGAGGTTGGTTGCAGATCGCCAGTTGGTTTGTTTTGGCAATCGTGATTACTTTCTATGTGCGAAGGCGCCAACACACTTCTTTACGAAGTGACGCGGATCGCCTTGGNGCCATTGCCGCTTTCATTGTTCGAGGCTGTTTCTGGGGCCTTGTGCTTATCGGTATAGTGGACATCGTGATCTCCTTTTTGCGGGTAGAGGAGTGGCTTTCGATTTTTGTTGGCGAAGACATGGCGAAGTCTCTTGGCCGACCAATNTTCCGNGGGACGTATGTCCACTATCCACTTCTCNTGCTGGGCCTTGTGATTGCGTTTTTTACAAGAAGTCTGGGGTTTATTTGGCTGACNCTGATGGTTGTGCTTTCGGAGTTTTCAATTGTCATTAGCCGCTTTGTNTACTCATACGAGCAGCCTTTCCAGGGAGACCTAGTNCGTTTTTGGTACGCAGGGCTCTTTCTCTTCGCAAGCGCTTATGCGCTAGTTTCGGAGGGTCACGTACGGGTTGATGTTCTCTACACCAACTTNTCNAAGAAAGGGAAAGCTTGGGCCAATACCGTTGGTGTGATCCTGTTGGGTCTACCNCTATGTTGGGTCATCCTGNTCACTGGCATGTGGGGGAAGGGAAGTAGCCTTAACAGTCCTTTGCTCAGTTTTGAGATCTACCAGCAAGGTTTTGGGATGTATGTGAAGTATCTAATGGTTGGTTTCATGGTCATCTTCTCAATCTCCATGCTGTTCCAGTTCTGTTCGTATCTGTTGTCAAATGTTGCAGATCTCGTCGGTGAGCCATCCTCTGAAGNTGAGGAAAACAANGGCGCGGATCCGTCCAGCACTGTTTCGACTGTTTCAACCGGAAACGGGTTCAGCGGTTAGGGCGCGGACGATTATGGAAGTCTTCTTTCTCCTGGTGCTGTTTATTCTGATGATNGGAGCGTTGAGCTCCGGCTTTCCCGTGGCTTTTGCGCTGCCGGGTTCGGCGATTGTCAGTCTGGGTCTTGCAGCTCTGTTTGGTTACCTGATGGAGGGAGATGTCAGCGCCTATTTCCANGAGGGGGGGCCGGTTGAGTGGCTGACGGCCGGGGTGACCAATTTCAGAAGTTTGTACTGGGATGTTGAAAGAGACACGCTCATCGCGGTTCCGCTTTTCATCTTCATGGGGATTATGTTGGAACGCTCGAAGATCGCGGAGGATCTGCTGGTCACCATGGCCCAGTTGTTCGGACCGATTCCAGGNGGTCTCGGTATATCGGTTGTTTTCGTGGGAACCCTGCTTGCGGCAACGACAGGCATTGTCGGTGCCACCGTAATCGCGATGGGCCTGATCTCGTTACCGGCAATGCTGCGTCACAATTANTCCCGGCCGCTGGCTGCCGGCACTATCTGCGCCTCAGGGACGCTCGGGCAGATTATTCCGCCTTCTATCGTGCTGATTCTGCTGGCGGATCAATTGTCCAGTGCATCAGATATCGCGAGTACTGCGCGAAAGGCGATGTACAAAGATGCTACGGGCGATTTTTCGATGCCGTCGGAATTGGATATCGTTTCTACCAGCGCGGGNGAGATGTTCATGGGNGCATTTATCCCNGGAATGGTGCTTGTGGGTCTTTACATGCTGTATATCCTCGTCGCGGCGCTTATACGACCCAAGATTGCTCCACCAGTACCTTACTCAGGTCGTTTTGACAGCCGATTCTGGTTTGGNGTTGGNCTCTCTTTGATTCCGCCTCTAACCCTGATTTTTGCNGTCCTGGGTTCGATCATTCTCGGTATTGCGACGGTCAACCAGGCCGGGTCGATCGGCGCCATCGGGGCNTTGATCATGGGAGGTTACCGTCTTACCGCTGGAAAGCGTGGCGCCTATTTCCCGGCNATCCTTGCGGTGATTTCGCTCGCAGCACTGATCATTACCTTGCGGATGGTCGAAATCAATGTACGAACGATCTCCGAACCTTCGGAGGTGATCGCAGTTATTGTGGCGACACTTGCCGTGATTGGGTTACTCGTCGCGATTGTTATTAGCCTGTGGCGGACTTACAAGATCGGAAATGTTCTAAACGGCGTCATGATTGAGACTGCTAAAACCACGTCGATGGTTTTTATTATTCTTATCGGCGCNGCGATGCTGACTTCTGTATTCCGNGGTTTTGGTGGAGAAGTCCTGGTCAAGGAATATCTGACGAGTATGCCCGGAGGTTTNTGGACCCAGTTCATAGTGGTGATGGCGGTTATCTTTGTTCTCGGTTTCTTCCTGGACTTTATTGAAATCGCCGTTGTTGTCGTTCCGATTGTGGCGCCGATTCTGCTGATGGACCCAAGCGCCAATATCACTGCGGTCTGGCTTGGTGTGATGATCGGTCTCAATATCCAGACATCGTTCCTTACGCCGCCCTTCGGTTTTGCGCTGTTTTACCTAAGGGGCGTAGCCTCCAAGATAGTGAAGACCGTGGAAATTTACCGCGGAGTCGTGCCCTTTATTTTTCTTCAGTTGGTAGGGTTGGGTATCGTGGGCTACATGCCAAGTCTGGTGAACTATTTGCCCGCGCGTATTTACCTGACTTCTGAAGCTTCACCGCCTCCAATGAATCCAAAGTTGCAACAGTGTCTTGAGGATTATGTTTTTGAACGCTATGCCACTGAAGAGCAAGCACTCCTTGGTGTGGCGCTTGAAATAGAGCGTCTTCGGATGGACTACCTTCCGGATTCCGTGAGTAAAAAACTCGATTCGGTTGCATCAAGCATTCGGTCAACATTCCCGTNNGTTGAAAAGGTCAAACTGGCCCACAGTGCAAAAGCCAACTTTGAAGAGGGTTACCGCGGCCTGCATAAGCAGGTGCGTTTTCTTCAGAATCAGATAAAAAGGGTTGACGCCAGGATTGAGGATATCGATCTGTCAATCGTCAGGTTTGACCGAGGTGAGGAATCTGAATTTTCCCGGGATGAACTGGTTCGCAGCCGCGAGTTGCTCTTCGCGCAGCGTCAAGAGATTGTGTCAAAAGTGCCCTCCGAGTGGGAGGCGCAAAACGCCGCCTATGTTGCTCTTTTGAAAGACGACAAGATGAAGGTGAACCAGTACCGGCGTAATGTCGATGATGGGTATAGGGCGCTTGTCGAGGTGCGCAACCTGATTGCTGATACGCCCGCACTTATTGATATTGGCCCGGAATTGGATCGACTGTACTCAGCCCTCCCGATGCTCGAGCCTGATGAGGCGCAAAGTCAGATCAAGAAATTACGCAGTGCTCTGGGCCAGGTGGATGGTACAAGCAAGATCAAATCNAAGCTTAATAAGAGTCGAAAAGCGNTNAANGGNAATAATCCAGATCTCGAAAAAGCGCTCGCCGAGATGGAAAAAGTGATTGATTTNTACCTTGCAGAAGTTTCCTGGCGAAAGCGGGCGNNTACTGAGCTTACCGAGCCGTTGCATAAGATGGACGAGGCGCTTCGACCTACGATCGGCTTGAGACAACAAGCCCGGATGACTGAAGAGCAGGCCTTGCGTGCGGCAAGCTGTCGTGCCGACCATAAAGANGTCTCGCTGAATTTCTAGNGACGCAATTCCGGTGCGTCGGGGTGGGACGCTGTTAGACTTGGCAGGNTCACGTCGGTTCGCCAGAGTCCCATGACCATAGAATCTCCGGTTTCAGACTTAATTGCACTCGCCCGGGTCGCCCAGGCCGAATATGAAACATTCGATCAGCGCCGGGTCGACGATGTGGTNGCGGCGATCGCCTGGACCATCCTGGAGCCCAAGCGCAACCGTTATCTTTCGCAGCGGGCGGTTGAAGATACCGGTCTTGGGGACGTTGATGACAANTTCCAGAAAAACTACCGCAAGACGCTTGGATTGCTTCGTGATCTGACAGGAGCNCCTTCGGTAGGTGTTGTGTCAGAGGACAGTGAGCGGGGGATCATTGAGATNGCNCGGCCGGTGGGTGTCGTGGGNGCAATCACGCCGTCAACCAATCCGGTTGCTACTCCCACCAACAAGGTTATGAACGCTCTCAAGGGCCGCAATGCCATTATTCTCGCCCCTTCGCCACGCGGAGAAGCCGTCTGCGGGGAACTGGTTGAGCTGTTTCAGCAAGNGCTNCAAAAGGTCGGCGCACCCGAGGCGCTGGTGCAGAAACTNCCCCAACCTATTAACAAGTCTGACACTGAAACCTTAATGAGAGANGTAGATCTGGTGGTTGCCACGGGATCACAGAANAACATTCGCTCGGCCTATTCCAGCGGAACACCTGCGGTGGGCGTAGGNGCGGGTAATGTCTCGGTCATTGTTGACGAGACCGCNAATCTGGCCGAGGCGGCCAAAAAGATNGTGGCGTCCAAGATCTTCGACAACGCGACCAGCTGCTCTTCTGAAAACAGCGTGGTGGCGCTGGCTCCGGTTTATGATGCCCTGNTTGCGGCACTGGAATCGCAGGGNGCAAAGATGCTGACGGCGCATGAGCAGGAAAACCTTCAGCAGTTGATGTGGCNCGACGGTAAACTGAATCCCGCNATCATTGCCCAACCCGCCCGGCAGATCGCCAGNATGGCGGGAATTGATTGCGAGGCANAATCGGGGGTTAAGGTCCTGCTGGTGCAGGAATCCAAGACGGGGCCNGCCCATCCGTTCTCGGGNGAAAAACTCTGCCCGGTCCTGACNCTTTATCGCGCTAATGACTTTGATGCCGCGCTGTCACAGGTTGCGCAGATTTACGCCTACCAGGGCGCCGGGCATTCTGTGGGAATCCATAGTGCTGATGAAGAAAGGGCGCTGCGGATCGCTCTGGAATTGCCAACCTGTCGGGTCATTGTCAATCAGGCGCATTGCTTTGCCACCGGGGGTAGTTTCGACAACGCCTTGCCGTTTTCACTCTCTATGGGATGCGGCAGCTGGGGCAGTAACAGCATTAGCGAGAACATGAACTATCGGCATTACCTCAATACGGTCCGAGTCGTACGCAGGATCCCAGCGCAGGAAGCCTCACCGGAGGAACTGCTTGGGGATTACTGGGCGCGCCATGGAAAGTAATGCACCATTGGTGTTTGCGAAGGTACAGGACTGTAGCGCTTTAACTGTTCAACAACTCGTCGATCGATATGCGACGACATGTCCGGATAAAGTCTTTGCCGTCTTCCCGGATTCGGACCTTGTGCTCAATTGGTCTGAGCTTCAAAAGAGCTGTAGGAAACTCCACGCCTATCTCAATTCCCTGGGTGCGAAGCCAGGAGACCGGATCGGGATGTTGACCGCGAACGGTCAGTCAGCACTCGAATTGTTTTTGGGCTGCATGTACGGCGGCTTCACCATCGCAACTTTTAACCCCGTAGCGGGTGAGACGGCTTTGCGCTACGTGCTTGACCACTCTGAAGTCAGGGTGCTGTTTGCCGATGAGGCCAATGCAGATACCGCCGCCAGGATCTGTGGTGAAGAATTGCCAGACATAAAGGTGATCCGCATTAAAGCCAAGGAAGGACTCGCTTTGCCGGCTGCGGACAGCAGCGCTGTTCCTTTTTCACCGAGGCCAGAGCACGATGCACTGCTGATTTATACCTCCGGTACGACAGGGCGGCCCAAAGGCGTGATCCACTCCCACGCGAGCCTGCTGGCGGGCGGGGCGAACACGGCGGCTGCGCATCACCTCACGCCGGAAGATCGTGCGCTATGTGTTTTGCCGCTTTGTCATATCAATGGACAGGTGGTAACGGTGATGGGGCCGCTTCTGAGCGGCTCTTCAGTGGTGATGCCGTCCCGGTTTCGGGTTTCCATGTTTTGGGACTGGGTGAGTGTGCACCGCTGTACCTGGTTCAGTGCGGTGCCTACGATTATTTCTTATCTCCTTGGGGCGCAAGAAGCAGGATCGAACCCCGAGAAGAATATTCTTGCCCATGTTCGATTTGGCCGCTCTGCCTCGGCAGCGCTGCCGCCGGCGGTTCATGCTGCTTTCGTAGAGCGTTTTGGTATTCCCCTTGTTGAGACGATGGGGATTACCGAAACCGCTGCGCCGATCTTGTCGAATCCGCTTAACCCCAAAGCACACCGAATTGGCTCGCCAGGAAAAAGTTGCGGAAACGAGGTCCGTATTGCTGACGAGCGCAGTACGGACCTCGAATCCGGCAGTGAGGGGGAGATTCAGATTCGAGGCCACAACGTCATGAAGGGCTATCTCAAAGATCCTGAAAAGACGCGGGAAGCGTTTACCCGAGACGGTTGGTATCGGACCGGAGATCTTGGGCAGATGGATCAAGATGGTTATGTTTTTGTCACCGGCCGGATAAAGGAGTTGATCATCAAGGGAGGCGAGAATATTGCACCGAGAGAAATCGATGATGTGCTCTATCAGTTTCCAGGTGTGCTTGAAGCGGCGGCAGTAGGCGTCTTTGATAGCCGATATGGGGAGGAAGTTGCCGCCTGTGTGGTGGCCAGCCCCGGCAACCTAATTGACGTCGACGCGCTGCGCGCGCATTGTGAGAAAAATCTTGGAAGGTTCAAAACGCCCAGTGTATTTCACCTGATGGAGACCCTACCGAAGGGCCCGTCCGGAAAGATTCAGCGCCTCAAGCTGGTTGATGAGATTCAAAAATCAAACGCCGGTAATGGATGAGTTTTTCTGAATGAGCGAGATTTAGCATGGAATCAGATGGCTTCCTAAGTCGCCAGGAGGTAGTTTGTCCGCCGGATCTGTTACGCCGAGCAGCCGGCCAAGGCCCTGCGGTTACCGCCATCGTGGGCGCAGACTATCCGGTGGTGCTCGAGAGCGTCCGCCAGGCGCAGGCGGTCGGGATCATTACACCGGTTCTGATCGGCAGCCGGTCTGGAATTGAGGTCGCGGCGCAGGGGATGGGTTGGGATGTCTCTGGCTTTGAAATTGTTGAAGCCTCTGGTGAGGCCAGTGCTGCCCAGGTGGGAGCAGACCTTGCCTCTTCAGGCGCCGTGGCGATGGTTATGAAGGGGCATGTGCACTCGGACACCTTCATGCGGCCGCTTCTTGCCAAAGAAGGGGGGATCCGGGGGTCGGGCCGGTTATCCCATGTTTTTCACATGACGGTTCCTGCTAGCAATCAGTCAATCATCTTGACTGATTGCGCACTAAATGTAGCGCCGAATATCAGAACACGTATCGCAATCGTTGAGAACGCCGTGACCCTNGCTCATAAACTGGGCAATGCCGAGCCCCGNGTGGCGCTGCTTGCGGCGTCAGAGTCTGTCAGNGAGGCAATGCCAGTCACCCAGGAATGCGAACAGATTGCNAACCACTTTTCGACTTCCGAGCTTAGCGCCGAGGTGTTTGGTCCGCTCGCTTTCGACAATATCGTCTCAANGGATGCGGCCNAGATGAAAGGAATTGATCACCCCGTTGCNGGTGGTGCAGANGTGATTGTNGTGCCTACCATTGAGNCCGGTAATTCACTTTTCAAGATGATGGTTTATTTNATGAGTGCCTGTGCTGCAGGCATTGTGCTGGGTGGCAAGGTNCCAGTGTTGTTGACAAGTCGNGCAGATCCCCCGGCAGCACGGTTGGCAAGTGCCGCCCTTGGNGNAATCTCTGTNCATTGAATGGGCCGAATCAATCTANACTAAGCAACCAAAGAAACAAAAACCTGTTCAGAGCCGGAGGAGGCTTCTATGAGNATTGCAGTTGGNGATGCTATCCCTGAAGTCACAGTGCACGTCATGGGTGANTCAGGCCCNGAAACGAAAAGTTCTAAAGATTTATTAGNCGGGCGCAAGGTCGTGNTGTTTGCGCTNCCTGGCGCGTTCACACCCACTTGCTCNGCCAANCACCTTCCGGGATTTATTGACGCGGCCNCTGAGTTTTTCGAAAAAGGGGTGGATGAAATTATTTGTCTNTCAGTGAACGATGCTTGGGTCATGGACGCTTGGGGAAAGGCCCAGGGTGCAGGCGGGAAAGTGACCATGGTGGCCGACGGTAATGGAGATCTTAGCCGTGCGCTCGGTTTCGTTGCTGATATGAGTGGATCCGGGTTTGGGGAGCGGTCGATCCGTTACGCGATGGTTGCAGAGGATGGCGTCGTGACACACCTTAACGTTGAAGCACCGCGCAAATTTGAGGTCAGTGACGCACAGACGATGCTTGGCTTGGTATGAGAAGTCGGAGAGCGTAAAGATGATAGAGAGTCAGGACGTTGACGTAGTCGAGGTGGAAGTGGATGGATACCGGATTGTCACTTATTCCTATGGTAAGGGAGACAATGTGTTGTTTCTGCTTAACGGTGGGCCTGGCTTACCCTGTGACTACCTGAGAGATCCGCATATTCCGTTAGCGGATGAGGGGTATCGGATAGTTGCGTTTGACCAGCTCGGGTGTGGGAACTCTGATCGGCCGGAAGACCCTACGCTTTGGCATATTTCAAGATATGTAGAAGAGGTTGAGACAGTCCGCAAGGCACTGGGTTTAGACCATGTTCATCTTCTGGGCCAGTCCTGGGGAGGGTGGTTAAGTATCGAGTATGCGCTGACTTATCCCGCGGCCATTCGTACGCTGATCCTGGCGAATACCTGCGGTGATTTGCCCCACCTGACCACTGAACTCAATCGTATGCGGGAGGCTCTCGGAAGTGAAACGGTTGCAATGATGCTGCATCACGAGGCTCTGGGAACCCTGGATCATCCGGAATACCAGGCAGCTGTCACCATTTTGAACTACCGGCATGTTTGTCGTCTGAAAGAATGGCCGGCGTCGTTATTGGCCTCTGTAAATGATTGGAATATGGGGCCTTACGGAACCATGCAGGGGCCAAACGAGTTTCTATACATTGGCAACCTAAAAGATTGGAACCGAATCCCTGATATGCATCGCTTAGAGATGCCGGCGCTCATTATCACTGGTACTCACGATGAGATTGGACCTGCGTGTGCCTTGAAAATGGCCAATGTACTGCCCAATTCGGAGGTTGCCATTTTCCCCAACAGTTCCCATGTACCGTTTTATGAGGAACCAGCAGATTACTTCGACGCGCTTAAGAATTTCCTGGATAGGCAGTCTTAAAAGACAGCAAAGTGGAGCTTGGCCAAGCCTCGCCGTGACTTTGGATGGAGGAGCGGAGGGTAGTCCAGGACAGTCAGCCGATTCAGACAGTATGCGGCTTGGGTGATTTTCGGTGAGACTGACGATACTTTTGCGGACTCATTCCCGTCCATTTGCGAAAAGCCCGTGAGAAAGCCGAAAGTTCTGAGTATCCCAAAAGCATAGCCACCTCGGTAAGAGGCAGATCATAATTATCGAGGTAGTGCAGTGAGAGTTCTTCTCGAGCACTTCGTAGGAGACGCTTGAAAGAAAGCCTGTGCGCGTTCAGTTCATGTTGAAATTCATCGTCGCTTAAATCGAAAAGCTGTGCAATTTCGGCGACCGTCGGAATAGTTGTACTGAGATTGAGTTTAATCTGGTTACGGACGGACTCAGAAAAAGTCTCGGGATTGTCATGCAGGTCACAGCGAGACTGTAAGAAGGCCTCGACGATAGAGTAGAGGTAGGGATCAGCAGTCGGCATCTTAATATCTAGATCAGTTGGTCGAAATGCCAAAGCGTTCGTGCGACGCCCAAACTGAACCGGCGCTCCAAAAAGCGTTTCATGTTCCTGATGATTTTCAGGTCTTGAATGTTCAAACCGAATCTCCAGCGGGCACCAGTTTGGGCCCAGCGCGTGCCGAAAGATGTTAAGAAACATACCCATCGATAGCTCTGCATCATGCCGTCGATCATTGATCTGTGGGTCATTGACCCGATAACTTAGCCATAGCATGTCGTCATCACGAATCAATCCGAAACTCGATTGACCCTGGTGCGCTGGGAAATGGGTTTCCATGTTGCGTAGCCCGGCTGCAAGAGTGGGCGAGCTGATCGCTGCATACCCAATGGCTCCTAAGCGTCGCGGTTCAAAATCTGAACCAAAGTGCAGTCCGAAGTTATCGTTACCCGTTTGTTGCGCGGCTTCTGTGAATAGGCGACAGAATTGTCCCAATGCTAATTCGTTATTTGGATTCTCAATATCTTTGAATCGAATCCCGCTACGCCCGAAGATGAGTTCCGGGTCTCCGTGGTTGGCTTCGATTAGCGGGATCACGCCAGAAGCCGCTGAAGCGAGCACTTTCGACGGTAAT
Source organism: Proteobacteria bacterium TMED61 (assembly GCA_002171735.1). Lineage (GTDB taxonomy): Bacteria > Pseudomonadota > Gammaproteobacteria > Arenicellales > UBA868 > UBA868. The sequence goes on from NHDO01000017.1 coordinate 24,062, forward strand.
GAAGAATTCATTCTAAAATTTAAGTTATTGCCTTAGGGTGCTGATTTTATAAGAAAAATACGATTCGAGATATTACAAATTATGAAATCCGTGAGTCATTTCCGATGTCGAAAAAAAAGTGTCAAGTTTTCATAGCGTTGCGTCAAGCAGAGTGATTGAAAAAAAGCTATCTTCACCTCAGATGTTGGATGTATAAGCTGAGTAGTACCAAGTTTTGAATTCGAACCAAAATCATGATGACATGAAGGAGGACACAATGAAGTTCACACGACGTCAATTCAATAAGAGCCTGGCCGCCGGGGCAGGACTCGCCGCGATGGGTCCGATCAGTTCGGCGCTGGCAGCCCGTAACGAGATGAACATTCTCTGCTGGGAAGGCTATAACTCGGACGATGTGCTGGGACCCTTCCGCAAAGCCAACTCGGGCGCAAAGGTTCGGGCTGAAAGCGGCACCTCAGACCCCGACATGATTAACAAGCTTCGCGCCGGCGAAGTCAATGTCTGGGATCTTATCAATGTCAACCAGCCTTGGGCTCGTGCGCAACTGTACCCTGAGGGCTTGATCAAGCCGTTGAACAAGNATCGCTTCATGGGNCACTTCGATAAGATGCTGCCCGGATTTTCGGATCCTTANCCACTTGCCTTCGCGGATGACGGCGANCTGATTGGGATGCCCCAGCGCTATGGNCCTTTCAGTTTTGTNGTCAACACCGANAAGGTNAGCCGCGCNACNGCNGAGGATGANGGNTGGAAACTGTTTCTTGATTCAGCGATGAAAGATCGNTACGGCGTNNTGACCTACGATAACTGGAACATCATGCATATGTGTCTCACAGGGGATCAGAATCCTTTCGAGGTGATGGACCAGGCTGGCCTAGAAAAATTCCGTAGTACTGCGGACACCATTTTTGGTGGCGCCAAGATGCTGACCGANGATCTNGTNGCGATGAATACNGCGNTGATCAATGGTGAAATTGATGCGTACTTCACGGGGGGNACNTATACCGCGTCTCCCGCGCGACTGGATGGAGCAACAAATGTCCGAGGAATNACACCTAAATCTGGCCCGGTAGATGGCAAAGGCGGCGTGGTCTGGATTGAGCTGACCTCAGCGGTGAATAACCCAAATCCATCTAATATCGCTGAAGACTTCCTCGAATTCGTGCAGACCCCTGATATCTGTAAGGCGGTTGCATTTTCCGAGGGAACCTACAACCCCGTGAGNCAGATGGGCGATTCGATGGTGCTCGATAAGTTCGATAAGGATGAACTGGATGCCATCCAATGGGANAGCCTTGACGAGGAGATGAGTCGATCCTTGGATTACCAGGTCGTTGCCTCATACGCAGAGCTGAACGAAGCGTATAACGCGGCAAAACGCGGCTNAGTTCCGGATGTTCAGAGGCGGCCGAGGGCGGGTCAAAACCCGCCCTCGGCACTTTTGACCTANGGTTTTTCTGACTTCTTGTGACTNCCTATGAGCCCTGAGCCCATTCTCCGCCTTGAGGGCGTGAGTAAGTATTTCGGGGANTTTACGGCCCTGGACAACATCAACCTCGAGATTGACGAGGGNGAGTTCCTGACGATTGTAGGCCCTTCCGGCAGTGGCAAAACGACCTTGATCCGTATTCTGGTCGGCATCGAAGAGCTGTCCAAAGGAAAGATCTGGCTTCGGGACGAAAGAATCGAAGAGATGCCGGCAAATCTAAGGCCGACCTGTATGGTCTTTCAGTCTCTGGCTTTGTTCCCGCATAGATCAGTTGGAGAAAATATAGAATTTCCGCTGAANCTGCGNAAGCAGCGCCCNGATGATCGAAANGCNCGNGCNTTTGAGTTGCTCGATCTTTTACACCTGCCCAGAAGTTTNTATCAAAAACGGATAAGCGAGTGTTCTGGTGGCGAGCGCCAGCGTGTTGCTCTGGCTCGAGCACTCGCCTTTGATCCAGAGATCCTTTTCTTTGACGAGCCTCTGTCTGCGNTNGATTTTCGNCTGCGAAAGAATCTNGAAAAGGAGCTCAAGGATCTGCATCANAGAACCGGGAAGACTTTTGTCTATATCACCCATAGTCTGGAGGAAGCAATGGTGATGTCGGACCGTATAGCGATTATGCGGAGCGGACATTTTGAACAAATTGCTGTNGCCGATGAGATTTATGCCCGTCCGATTAGCCGTTTTGTTGCNGAGTTCATGGGTGAGGTTAATTTGTTTTCGGTAAAAGGGGATGTCTCGGGCAATCTCGTCGGAACCGAAATCGATATACAAACGGGGCGCGTCGGTCCGGACTCGGGTATGAGACTTGCGCAGGGCGNGTCGGCCACGCTTATGGTCCGGCCCGAATCGGTTCATTTCCTGTCGGAGGACAGTACTGCCGACTTCATGGTTGAGGGTGTGCTACAGGCGGAATATGCCCTTGGCTCGAGAACTCAGTACAAGATCCAAGCCGATAACGNNGATGAACTGGCAGTTGAGAAGCTTCGAGAGGATCGTTTCCCNGGGAAGATTGGCGANCGGGTGCGTCTTGGTTGGAACGCTGAGTATGCGCACATGATNACGGAAGAATAATCTGTGGAACGCCAGGATCAGCGCATTGGGTTGTTGAGTGCTGTGCCCATGGGCCTGGTACTGCTGATCAGTTTTCTNGCACCATTGCTNGTGATNGCCGTATTTTCAGTAATGCCTCAGAAGGTGTTCAGTCTGCTGCATTTACCTGATTTTTCTTCCTATAAATTGGTCTTTACACAGGGTTATATCAAGTCGGTGGTGTGGTCCTTTGGTATGGCNCTAGCATCGACGGTGATACTTTTCGTCGTCTGTTGGCCCCTCGCATTCGGNATGGCAAAAGTNTTCAAGGGNTTCGGCCTCTTCATCACTATTGCNGTTGTTGTCACACTTTTTGTCTCGGAGAACATCCGGCTGTTTGGATGGGTGCTGACATTAATGAAAGGNGGNCTGATCGAGGGNCACCTNCGGGCCTGGACTGGGNTGACATTCGAAGGGGCGCTTTATAACGNGCCCGTAATTGTCTTTGGNCTGGTNTACGCCTATTTCCCGTTTATGCTTTTTCCACTCATCCAGGGGATCGCNATGGTGCCCGATGATGCCCGTCAGGCAGCAGCGGATCTTGGCGCATCTCGATGGCAAATATTCTANGAAGTTGATTTGCCCTTGTCAGCGCCCGGGATCGTGATTGGCTCCTTGCTGAGTTTTGTTCTGGCGGCTGGAGCGATGGCAGAATCCAAACTACTCGGTGGGCAGACAGTGATCGTCATTGCGGATGAGATTGAAACCGCATTTACCTATGGNCAGAACTGGCCCCTCGGNTCAGCNCTGTCGATCATTCTGATTCTGATTATTGGCGCCTTGTCTATTTTCGGNATCAACCGGGTGAATCTCGATCTCATCATGGGCGGACGGCGATCATGAAGATGTCCCGGTCTGCACGTATCGCGCTTACCCTGTACGGGGTACTGGCGATTCTGTTCCTTTATTTGCCGATTATCTCAGTCGGATTTGCCTCAGTTTCCAAAGCGCGATACCTGACTTTTCCAATTAAGCGTTATGCAACTAAGTGGTACGGAAAGGCGATCGAAAGTTCGACAGTCCAGGATCTCTTGTGGACCTCTTTAAGTGTGGCGCTGCTTGTCACGGNCATCTCCATGGTCGTNGGTTTTTTTGGCGCACTGGCCTTTGCCAGATACCAGTGGCGTTTTCGCGGCGTTTTTCAGAAACTGATCCTGTTGCCTATCTTTTTTCCACAAGCNGTACTTGGATTAGCACTGTTATTGTGGTTTAACGCACTGGGAATCATTCCAACCTGGAAGACCGCTGTGGTTGCCCATCTCGTGTGGATTTCACCGATCGCGACCCTGATTATTGCAATCCGCGCTTATAGTTTTGACCCGTCGCTTGAGGAGGCCGCGCGGGATATGGGCGCATCGACATGGATAGTAATGAAAGAAATTACGGGGCCACTGCTTTGGCCGGGCGTGGTCTCTGCCGGGCTTTTTGCTTTTTTGCTGAGTTGGGGAAACTTTCCTCTGTCGCTTTTTACCACGGGAGCAGATTCAACGCTGCCNGAGTGGCTTTACGCAAAAATGGTTTCCGGTTATTCCCCGCTGGTCCCGTCAGTGGGCATACTCTCGATTGTGACATCCATCGTATTACTTCTCTCGGGGGTGATCGTGATGCGGTTAATACGGACCCGCAATGAGGCATCCAACGCCCGATAACTTCAGGAGGAAAATTAAATGTTGACATCAATAAAAGGTCGATCGGTAATTGTGACTGGTGGTTCAAAGGGAATTGGTAAAGGTATCGCTCAGGTTTTTGCGACACACGGCGCCAGAGTCATGATCGCGGCACGCGGAGAAGCGGANGGGATGGCAGCGGTCGAGGAGTTGAAGGCCTCGGGCGCGGATGCAGACTTTTGCCAGTGTGACGTGTCCGACTGGGAGTCCGTGCAAAACATGGTGGCCACTACGGCCGAAAAGTTTGGTGGACTGAACGTGATGTGTGCCAATGCGGGCGGTTTTCCACAAACCAAAATGATCGATATGGATCCTTCCGAATGGGATCAGGTAATGGCGACCAATCTGAAAAGTGCGTTTCTCTGTGTAAAGGCAGCGATCCCCCACTTCGAGAAAGCCGGCGGTGGAAGAGTGGTCCTTACATCATCCATTACTGGCCCGGTAACGGGGTTTCCGGGGTGGTCTCATTACGGTGCGTCAAAGTCGGGTCAACTGGGTTTCCTGAAAACAGCGTGTATGGAACTGTCGCGCTACAACGTCACCATCAATGCGGTGATGCCCGGCAATATATATACCGAAGGTCTCCAGGATCTGGGACAGGACTATCTGAATACGATGGCCGCATCAATTCCCCTGAAACGACTGGGCAATGTCGCGGATATCGGTAACGCNGCCCTGTTTTTCGCTTCAGACGAGGCTGGGTATATCACCGGGCAGAGCATCATTGTCGATGGCGGCCAGATTATTCCGGAGTCACTCGAGGCGATAGAAGAAATTTGAACCCGTCTACTTNCANCTCAGGTTAAATAGCATGAATACCGCCAAGTTCTCACACGAGGAGACCATGAGATACCTCTCTTCGCTCGCTAACGAAGCGCTGGAGTTATGGAATTTGCCGGAGGGGAGCAAAGCGCGACTGATCAACGTTTCCGAAAATGAGACCTTTCTCGTTGAAACACCTACCGGACTCAAGTCGATTCTTCGGATTCATCGGGAGAATTACCATACTGAAACAGCGATCTCGTGTGAACACGCGTGGTCCAGAGCGCTCAATGCAGAAGGCGGGGTGAAAACGCCGGATATTCTTCCGGGTAAAAATGGCAGCACGATTCAGTCAGCGACCAGTGAAGCGCTCGGACAGAAACGCTACCTTGCTATGTTTGAATTTGTCGAAGGCAGTGAGCCGGATCAGCAGGATGATCTGACCGGGGGTTTCCAGGAACTTGGCGAGATTGCAGCAAAGACGCATGTTCACTCTATTGACTGGGATCGCCCCGAGCCTTTTGAGCGACTGGTCTGGGACCTAGATACCGTTTTCGGCCAAGATGCTACATGGGGTCATTGGCGTGACGGGCCGAATATCGGGACACAAACCCGACAGGTGCTTGAACAAGTGGAGACCACGGTCATTGAGCGTCTCACCCAGTATGGACGAAAGCCAGATCGATTCGGATTGATTCATGCAGATATGCGTCTTGCCAACCTGTTGATCACAGATGGTGAAACCAGATTAATTGACTTTGACGATTGTGGCTTGGGATGGCTGATGTATGACTTCGCCGCGGGAATCAGTTTTATGGAGGATGATCCCCGTATACCGGAACTGAAGGACGCCTGGGTCCAGGGTTACCGTTCTATCCGGCCGCTATCCGAAGAAGACGAAACCGAGATTCCCACTTTCATTATGATGAGACGTCTTGCGCTGCTTGCCTGGATCGGCTCGCACAGCGAAGTGGAGATCGCTAAAGAATTGGCCCCCACCTTTGCGCCCATCAGTGAGGAACTTGGACGCAAATACCTTGCGTCGCTGAGCTGATAAACAGCGTCGACGCGGTAACTGTACTGCCGTTTCACGTTTCTTGTTAAAGAAACCGCCACCATTTATTGTTTTCCTCGCTCGCTTCGTATGTCAATTTCTATGAGATAGTGTCAAGTCGGCGGTCTCGCTGCATGTCACTCTGTATATAGGAGTTGACATCTAACTGCGGCGAGACCGTGCCATGAGCGAAGCAAAACTAGAGTTTCTCGATCGATCCCGAGCGTTCTGGAACCCTGGCAAGACCCAGGATTGGCAGGACATGGGGATCGATCTGGTGATTGATCGGCGTGAGGGATATTACCTTTACGACATGGATGGCCATCGTCTGATTGATCTGCACCTTAACGGCGGCACCTACAATCTTGGTCACCGAAACCCAGAACTGGTTCAGGCACTTAAAGCTGGTAGCGAACGCTTTGATATGGGGAATCACCATTTCCCAGCGCTTGCCCGCACCGCACTCGCGGAAGCGCTAGCGGCCTGCGCACCTTCACCGGATATGCGTTACACCGCCTATGGCTCCGGAGGGGGTGAGGCGATCGATATTGCCTTGAAGACCGCACGTCACGCTACGCAGAAGCGCAAGATTGTCTCGATTATCAAGGCCTATCACGGCCACACGGGACTCGCGGTTAAAACCGGCGATGATCGTTTCTCCAAACTGTTTCTTTCGGAAGACACCGAGGGAGAATTCGTCCAGGTCCCGTTTAATGATCTTAATGCAATGGAAGATGCGCTTCGCGGCCGCGATGTGGCCGCTGTCATCATGGAAACGATCCCGGCGACTTATGGATTCCCCATGCCGCATGAGGGCTACCTTCCGGGAGTAAAGCAGCTCTGTGAACGTTATGACGCGCTGTATATCGCGGACGAGGTTCAGACCGGCTTGATGCGGTGCGGTGAGATCTGGGCGTGCACCAAATACGGTATCGAGCCAGACATCATGGTTACTGGCAAAGGGATTGGGGGCGGTATCTATCCGATTGCTTGCGTGCTGATCAGTGAGCGTTGTGGAGGCTGGCTCAAGGAAGACGGGTTCGGCCACATTTCAACTGGTGGTGGCGCTGAGTTGGGGTGCATTGTGGCAATGAAGGTTCTGGAGATGGTGCAGCGTCCCGAAGTGCGCACCATGGTGAGATACATCTCTGACTACATGCGGGCCGGCCTTGACCAGATCATGGCGGCTTACCCGGACTTCTTCATTGGTATTCGACAACATGGGGTCGTGATGGGGCTCGAGTTCAATCATGAGCAAGGCGCCAAGCCGGTGATGAAGCATCTCTATGACAACGGAGTCTGGGCGATCTTCTCTAGCCTGGATCCACGGGTGTTGCAGTTCAAGCCGGGATTACTCATGACACAAGCCGACTGCGAAGAGGTTATTCGTCGGGTAGAGATCGCGGTGGGACTTGCCCGCGATGAGGTGATGGGTGCATCTCACCATAGTTACCGCAAGAGCGCATGACCATGGAACCACAAGTCAGAACCTTAGTCGATATCGCTGATACGCCTGCCGCACTTGCTGGGCAGGCTGATATTGTCCTCGAACGGGCGCGCTGGGCGGCGGAGGTTTTTCGCCGGTTTGACCAAACACTGACGATGTCTATTGTGGATGCTGTCGCGAAGGCAGCTCATGAGAACGCAGGTCGTTATGCGGACTGGGCAGTGGAAGAGACCGGATTCGGTGTCGCGGCGCACAAAAAAATCAAGAACGAGTTGACCGCACATCCGCTGGTCGACTTTTACCGCGACCAGGACTTTGTCAACCCGCGGATTGATGAGCCCCGCAAGATGGTTGAGATTCCCCGGCCAGCTGGGGTGATCTTGGCACTGACGCCATCCACCAACCCGATCGCCACCATCAACTACAAGATCCTGATTGCATTGATGACAAGAAATGCGATCGTGATTAGNCCACATCCNGCAGCCCGTGAATGCAGTGTGGATGCAGCGCATCTTCTTTCTAAAGTTGCGCAGGAGGCGGGGGCGCCCGATGGCGTAATCCAGATCATTGAGCATCCAACGATTCCTCTGGTAGAGGAATTCATGCGATCGAAAAAGACATCGGTCACGCTTGCCACCGGCGGTAACGCAATGGTGCGCTCGGCCTACTCGTCCTCTAACCCAGCCATCGGCGTTGGCCCCGGAAACGCGCCAGNNNTGGTTGANGANACGGCNGATATCGANAANGCGGCCAAGAGAATCATCGAGTCAAAATCGTTTGATAACTCGGCGTTGTGCACTAACGAGAGCGTTCTGATTGCGCTCGAGTCAATTGATAAGCGGCTGTGTCAGGCGCTGAGACAGAACGGGGCCTATATATGTGATGCTGACGATGTTGAGCGCCTTCGCCGCTATCTGTTTCATGACAGAGGATTCAACGTNGAAACTGTTGGCCGGGACGCAGTTTGGATCGCAAAGGAATGCGGCATTCGTGTGCCTGAAAATATCAAGGTACTGGTTGCGCCGATCGGTCAGATCGGAGTTGAAGAGCCGCTTTCACGTGAGAAATTGTGCCCTGTGTTGGCGTATCACGTGGTGCGAACCCGTAGCCAGGCGATCTCGCAGGCGAGAGCTGTATTGCGCATAGCGGGCGCGGGACATTCGGCTGCGATTCACACAAGTGATGAAACAGCGGCTATGGAGTTTGCAGGTGCAGTCGAAGTTTATCGGGTTGTGGTCAACGCTCCTTGTACTCAGGGTGCAGCCGGTTTCGCAACAGCCCTGGCGCCGACCTTTACTGTGGGCACAGGTTATTTTGGCCGCAGTTCGATCGGAGAGAATATTGGTCCGCAGCATCTCGTGCACTGGACCCGACTNGCCTATAACTCTAGCCCAGANGAGGCATTTGGCAGTTATCACGGCGTGTCCGTCAATTTGGCGGGACCCTTGCCAANGGCNCCGGCNGACGGTGTTCCCGGCTCCAGCNGNTCNGCAGTCAGGNCGCCTNCAAGCCNCGCCTCAACTGAAGGTTCGACAGATCCTAGCCGGGACGAGCTTCGAAAAATAATTGCTGAAGAACTGCGCTCCATCCTTCGCCACTGAGAAAGCCATGTCTGACCTGAGATCCTTTATTTTTCTCGACCAGCTTCAACCACAAACGCTGGCGTATGTTGCCTCGTGGATGAGGGGGGTATTNCCAAGGCACAACATGGCGGCACAGATTATTGAAGTNGCNCCGGGGCTGGATATCGAAGGGCTNACGGATGTGGCTNTAAAGGGTGCNAATGTATCTGTAGGGTTGCTGGTCGTAGANCGCCAGTTCGGCTATCTCGAGTTCCACTCCAGTGCAACGGCTGAAGTCAAAGTTGGGGCGCAGGCCGTATTGGACGCCATCGGCGCCCGCGAGGAAGACGCCAGCGCGCCGCAGATTCTCGGTTCGAAGGTGGTGACCCGNGTCGATCATCAGCATGCGTTTCTGATCAATAGNAATAAGCTCGGGTCTATGATTCTAGGCGGTGACTCGCTTTACCTGCTGGAGTGTCAGCCTGCCTCTTATGCAATTCTGGCATGTAACGAAGCAGAGAAAGANTCCAACATAAAAGTCGTGGATTACCGAATGATTGGTGCGAATGGACGGGTTTACTTGGCAGGCGACGAGGCCGAGATCCGCAATGCNCGTGACGCCGCCGAAAGCAGCCTTCGCAATGCGGGGGCGGTTTGAGGNCATGAGCGAAGCATTGAGGCAGACGATTCGGGAACTGTTNCGTGAAGAACTACACAAAATCCGCCGGGACAAGAGTGAACCTGATCACCCAGCGGAGCGGGTTAAAGAGGAAACGGTGGCAATCAACACAGACCAGGATCTCGCTCGTTTCGCGAGAAGAATTCTTGCGATCAGCGCTGATGCTGCCGGCCGTGCAGCCATCGATTCCGGCCGCCATGTTTTCCGTCTCGAGACAAGAGAGAGGGCGTCAGCGCCAGGGCATCAGAATGCTTTGCCAGCGGCAGTTGGTTCTACCGTGATTCAGATCGATAAAGGTGTGATTACCGAGAAGCAGGCAATGAAGTTTCCGGAAGAGGTTGGAACAGTCCGTATTTCCAAAGGCGTTCAATTGACGCCGCTTGCAAATGACGTCATCAGGCGCGCAGGCAAGAAGATAGAGAGGTTAAAGCAATGATTCGTGGTCGAGTAACAGGACGAGTATGGTCGTCGCGGCGTATCGACACCNTGCCGAACGGAGCACTACTGGAAGTTTCGCTTGATGGCGGNGGCACGTTGATCGCGCTTGATCCCCTAGGTTGTAATGAAGGCGAGGCNGTNCTCATTACNCAGGGNTCCGTGGCCGCCGCCTATTTCACAAAAATCAAAGCGCCGATAGACGCATTGATCATCGGTTCAATTGACGAAAAGAGCTGAGAACGTTAATTCATCAACGGGCCCAGTGGCCCAGAATACCAGGAGGTAAANAATGTCTAATCAGGCAATCGGAATGATCGAGACGAGAGGCTACGTCCCCGCATTGGCATCGGCTGACGCGATGGTGAAGGCCGCCAACGTGGAACTGGTTTCCAAAAACGAGGTCGGAGGCGGCCTGGTGTCTGTCGTCATCAAGGGTGATGTCGGTGCGGTCAAGGCCGCGACAGAAGCCGGTGCCGAGGCTGCAAATCAGGTGGGTGAGGTTGTCGCAGTACATGTGATTCCTCGACCCCATGCGGACTTGAGCGGACATTTCGCCCTGACGGCAGACGCGTAGTTCGGCGAGCGATACCGGGAGACTGAGAGATGACGGAGCTACGGGTTTATTTGCCGATATACGATCTGCAGCCACAGTTTGCGGCATATCTCAGTACGCCAACCCGTGCAAGGGGCTATCCACCCTTCGAGGGGCAGCACAGTCTAATCATCGAAGTCTCCCCCGCATTAGCGATCCACCGTATATCAGATCTGGCGCTCAAGGCCGCCCCTGATATGGAGCCAGGGATTCTTTTCACAGAGAGGCAGTTCGGACTGTTGGAACTGCATTCCTCGGACCGGGAAGAATTAGATGCAGCCGGCGATGCCATTCTCCGTGGTATCGGCGCCAGTGCGACGGATCAACTAGCGCCACAGGTGCTTTTCGAGGATGTGATCGAAAATCTGGCGGACCAGCATGCCATTATTCTTAATCGATCNAGAAGTGCATCCATGCTGATTCCGGGGCAGTCTCTACTGCTGTGTGAGATGACACCGGCATTGTTCGCTTGTGCGGCAGCAAACGAGGCTGAGCGTGCTGCTCCGGGTGCGGTCCTGAACGACGTCCAGATGATGGGCGTCTCTGGCAGGGTATTCATGTCTGGAGATGTCGAGGAGCTGCGCAAGGCTCAAGCCGCTATCAAAGAGACGCTCGNAGCAGTTCGAGGAAGGAGTCGGTGAGCGATTGGAAGAACGCATTTCGCTCTTTCTATTACGAAACGGCGGAACCACCGGAAAACCCCGAGCTGAAGCCTTCCGAAACCGCGCTTCTGGTAATCGATATCCAGAATACCTATCTGGAAGTCCCTGACGACCCCGAGGAGGCCGCCCGATGGACACCGTTCCTGGAACGGATGAATCATCAGGTTATACCTGGAACGGCGGCGCTCGTTGATCAGTGCCGAAGTCACGGTTTTGAAATCATTTATGCGCGCATCGCATGCCTCACTGAGGATGGGCGTGATCGATCGTTAAGCCAGAAAAAACCCGGTTTCAATTATCTTTTGCTGCCCAAGGATCGTGAGGACAGNCAGTTGGTACCGGAGTTGACTCCCCAGGGCGATGAAATTGTCATCACCAAGACGACTGACAGTGCCTTGACCGGATCTAACCTGCGACTCATTCTGCATAACATCGGAATCAGGAATGTAGTGGTGGCGGGAATCTTCACGGATCAGTGTGTCAGCAGCACGGTACGAAGTCTGGCCGACGAAAGCTTCAATACNTTGATCGTTGAAGACTGTTGTGCTGCTTCGACGATGGCGTTACATAATCACGAGTTGGAGGTNATCAACATGATCTATTGCCACGTCGTGCAGTCAGAAGATATCGCAGCGTTTGTGACGGCTTAGATCCGTTTCTTCAGTCGACTGTAGTCAGTCAAGGCGNTACCAGTTCATTGGCAGGNTGCAGTAGTTTTNTTNAGGGCCCTTCAGAGATTCAGACTAAACAATCACTTGGGCANGGACTTTGGGATGGNNAGTAATCTGCTCGTACCCATCTTCCGTGATAATAAAACTGTCACCCACCTGAGCGCGGAACTTTCCCGGCACCGTTACAGATCCGTCAACGGCAAATACCATTCCGGGTTCTAGTACCGTTTTATCTCCATAAACCAGNTGAGGACATTCAAGAAAGCTGAACCCAGTAGCCCGTCCGCAACGAAAGGGATATTCGAAGCCAGCTGATTGGATTACTTCCGCATAGGCGGCGTGCACCTCTTCTGCAAGAACGCCGGGACGCAGTACCGATAGCGCTGCCGCCTGGCTGTCGACGGCCGTCTGGTAAGCCGCTTCTTGAGAACGATCCGCAATTTCACCAATCCAGAAGGTTCGGTCGAACCCCAGTTTAAAACGGTGAAAATCCGTCATACCGCAAAAGCACAAAAAGACCGGCTCTCCATANTCGAGCCGTTTGGTGCTGGCGCGGTGGTGAGTCATGGTGATCTCTTGCCCTGAGGCGAGGATCTGCATGAAATGAATACTCGGAGACATCTGCGAGCCTTCGTAGTGAGTTCGCAGTAATTCAGCAGCTTTGTGGGTTCCGGCAGTGGTTGCCGCAAGTGCGACCTCATACTCGGCGANGCCCTCTTTGATTGCGCCTCGACCTGCTTCCATCATTGCGATGCCGACTTCACCGGCATGTCGTGCGATCTTGAGTTCTTCTTCGGATTTGACCATGCGCATCTCNGAAATGATGGGTGAGACATCACGGTAACGCNTGGCATCTACAACCGAATCAATGAAGGTCCGAACCAAAGGCGAAATGAGGTCAGGCTCGATTCCGACGGCTGCCGTTGTACCCAGGAGGTTGGGTAGGGCTTCACGCCACTCGGTACCCATGCCGTCATTCCAGAGTGCGATGTGGTCGACGACCGCCAAAGACTCGGCAAGGTCTTTCTCCATGGCAGGTGTAATCAGTACTGTTTTGCCATCNGCGACGACCACCATAATGGTGGGACGACCAAAGTCCATATGCAGGTAGCCATAATACCCGCTGTAGTAGTAGACGCTGTCATCGTCGGTGATAACCGCAATATCAATCGCGGCTTTGGCCATCTTAGACCTTAATCCATCGAGTCTTCGCGTAAAAATATTAGAGGAGATCATGATGAAAAATTCTGGACGCGGTCATCCAAGAAGCAGTTGGCTTCAGCCGGTTATTTTTTGAGAGCGGTCTTGAGGTCAAAGTTCACTGCGGCAAGTTGCTCGCGACTAACGATGCGTCCGTCTGACAGTGCTTTCCGCGAAAGGGCGTGATAGGCCGGCCAGTTAATAGTCTCAACTGCACACAAGTGATTCTCCGCATCAAAACAAAAAACCGCCACCTGGGGTGGTTGTGAGCCTTCAATAATCGATATCTCCGAGGCGTCCCTGCTGTCCCCAGCCATTTGCAGTTTAATGCTGCCCTGATCTGACCAGAACCACGGGAAGGCTTCATAGGCCGTGGGCTCGCCTGACAATGTCTTCGCGAGCGCTCGAGCTTGGTCGTTGGCGTTTTGTACAGACTCGTAGCGCCGATGATCTCCATAGGCGGACAAGAAGCAGGCGACATCACCGATTGCATAGATATTGGGCGAGCTGGTTTCAAGATATTGATTGACCTCAATTCCATTGCCTGTTTTAAGGCCTGCTGCCTCGGCCACTTGAATACGCGGAACGCTACCGGCACCACACAGCACAAGGTCCGCAGNAATAAATCCCTCACCAGTCAANACNCCGTCAGNGGAAACTGATTCGACNGATGCCGAGTCGGTGATTGTGATNCCGGCGTCTTCATGAATTGATCGAATCCGCTGTGCAAGNGCCGGGGTGAGTGATCGNCCTAGGATCTGTGGCGCGGCCTCAATNACCCTTACGTCCTTGCCAGCNGCTGCAGCCGCAGCNGCGATTTCAAGACCGATAAAACCGCCNCCTATGACAGCCACAGAATTTGCCGANGAAAGACGTTTGAAGACNTCTCGGGCATCCTNTAGGGAGTAAAGAGACAGTGCGTACTCGATTCCCGGAATCGGTAGGGTTCNTGGCTCAGACCCCAGCGCCATGACCAACTGACCAAAATCCAGTTCTCTCTCAGAGGCGAGTGTGATCTTACGGCCAGCAGGGTCAACCGATTCGACGGTTTCGTCCAGTAACAAATCGATCTTTTCGGTCNCGTAAAAGTCAGCCGCACGCAGCAGTGAAAAATCNTCTGGAACACCTTCAATCACATATTTTTTNGAGGTTGGGGGCCGATGGTAGGGCAGATCAGTGTCTGCACCGATAATGGTGATGGGTGAGGTATTACCAAGATCACGAAGGCTGGCAGCACACTGAATTGCTGCGTGACCTGCTCCAAGGATGACGATAGCGCTCATTAATTCTGGATGTCCTTAAAACTATAGTGGAAGTATTCCTAGCCACCGAATAAGGCCGTAACGCAAGGCAGGGTGGTGATGCCGATTCTAGCCTGTTGCTTCAGACAAGCAAGACTCGGTAATTGTTCAGAGATAAATCTACCAGTGACCGATTAGGATGCCGAAATCTTCCTCGTCGCGGCGGGGTCCACGCTCCATCAGATCATCCATGGGGATTTCGGTGCGAGCCTTTAAGGCGCGTTGCCAGCGAAACAACATTTCATGAAGTTCTTCGCGTACTCGACTGCAGTTGGGATCATGTCCAAGATCATGAAACTCGTTGGGGTCGTCCACCAGATCGAATAACTGCGGACGGAATTTCTGGTGCAGGACGTATTTCCATTTTGCAGTACGGACGACCCATGCCCGGCAGTCATAAGGATGCACCCCAAGGAGGTGACGCGGACCGCGGTCACCAAAGTCGATCTCACTGATGGCGAACTCACGCCAGGGTAGGGTTGGCATGGCATCATGTAGCAGGGGCAGGAGCGAGCGTCCTTCCATGCGCTGGGGAGAGACAACCCCCCCGGCACTTTCAACAAAAGTGGGCACGAGATCAATCGATTCGACGAGATCATTTCGCGCAAGGCCGCGGGTGGCATCGGCGGCGGGCGAAGGATCGCTGATGATCAGTGGTATCCGGATCGAAGGTTCGTGATAGAGATCTTTTTCGCCAAGCCAGTGGTCTCCAAGATAGTCGCCGTGATCGCTGGTCAGCACGATGAGGGTGTTTTGCCTCAATCCTTTTTGTTCAAGCGTTGAGATTACCCGGCCGATATGATGGTCCAGCTGCTGAATGAGGCCCATGTAGGCCGGGATTACGGTTTGCCGAACCTCGTCGCGTGAGAAATTTTCGCTATAGTCCTGTGCCATAAAAGCCTGGTACACGGGATGGGCGTTTTCTTTTTCCTGATCACTGCGTACTGCGGGCAATATATCTTCTGCGCCATACAGTTCGTGATAGGGCGCTGGCGCAAGGTAAGGCCAGTGCGGTTTGATGTAACTGAGGTGCATACACCAGGGTTCATCCGCCTGCAGGCCATTGAGGTATTCGATTGCTCGGTCAGTGACAAAAGCGGTTTCTGAATATTCCTCAGGCACTCTCGCGGCGAGGCTGGCATTACGCATCTGCCATCCGCTGACGATTTTGCCTTGTTCATTTACTGCACTGTTGGCCCAGGTCTCCCAAGGATTGTTACCATCAAACCCGTGGCTTCGAAGATAGTCACTGTAACCAAGGTCTGCCGGCAGGATGGGGTCGGGGTAAAGTCCGGCAAAGAGTTCATAGGGCGTGAACCCGTTATTGCGAAGGCATTGTTCCTGTTCTGACCCTTCGGTTACCTGAAACCGCATTGCAGCGGCGGCATTGAATTTGCCCTCGGATTTACCGACAACCACTGCCTGCATACCGGTCCCCCGAAGATAGTCCCCCAGCGTCAGTTCGCCAATCCGAAGAGGATCTTCATTGGCCATGACGCCGTGGGAAGAGACGTACCGGCCGGTGTAAAAACTTGC
>NHDO01000018.1 GCA_002171735.1 Proteobacteria bacterium TMED61
AAGACGCTCATCTCCAACTCCGTTAAACAAATAAACCCAGTCCCATTCAGGAGGTCTAGCCTCAGCTCCTGCTGCTTTTGGCCCATCGTGAGGTTTAGATGCAACCTCTATCAATTTTCGCCTCACTTCCGGATCACGTAGTAGTTTTTTCTGTTCGGCAATAGGTCTGGCACGCACATCGCGCCAAACGTCCCAAGCATCAAAAGGAGTTTTAGAGAGGAAGGACAACATCGTCGATATAGAGCGACTGTGAGCCTGTACAAATAACTTCCCGCCAGCAGCTTCTACCTCACTACCAAGATCATAAAAGGCAGGCCATAGTTCGGGAGCTATCCTTATGCTAGGCATACCATAAGTAATTGGACACTTAGACTCAATGGCGAGTGCCTTCAAACGATCGAAATAATCCTGCCGCCTTTGCGGATTTCTTCCAGGTTCTTCACTAGCAAGTTCAAAGATACCACCGCCGGCCTCGCCCATAGCATTTACGATTGAACATACTTCAGACCAATCTGCTACTCGACTCGCCACAGGCCTATCATCTGCCGTAAGGTGATTCATCGTTCGAGAGGTCGAAAACCCTATGGCACCAGCTCGTATTGCATCTTGTACCTCCTCTTGCATACACTTCAGATCATCAGCAGTTGCAGCTTCAGAAAATGCTCGTTCTCCCATTGCGTAAGTCCGAAGAGCTGAGTGACCGATATATGTCCCGTAATTTATTCCCTTCGGCAGAGCTTCGATGACATCTAGGTATTCCCTAAAAGTCTCCCATTGCCATTTAATTCCCTCCCGCATAGCGTCACGAGGCAAGTCCTCCGCTCTTTCTAAATTTCGAAAAACAAAGTCAGCATCTTTCTCAGCGCAAGGCGCCAAAGTGAACCCACAGTTACCCATCATCACAGTAGTGACGCCGTGATAACAAGAGCACTGTCCCAATGGGTCCCAGAAAATCTGAGCATCCATGTGTGTGTGACCATCAACGAACCCAGGAGACACGATTTGCCCTTCAGCGTTTATAACCTGTTTCGCGTTCTCTGAGATCTTTCCTACAGAGACAATCTTTCCATCCTTCACCGCAACGTCAGCCATAAACCCGGGTTNGCCGGTACCATCAACTACCAGGCCNTTCTTAATCAATAAATCNTGCACTTTGGTTCTCCCCNTTTCTCCAGCCACACATTGATTTTCGCTCGCAAAAATCGCGTATCAGAGTTAGTCTACTATGGTTCGCACAGAAGCAATAGGTAGTCGGGGAGAAAAAAGTTATGCCGCAATATCACATTATTGACGTCGATACTCATGTAACAGAGCGAGGAGATCTTTGGACCTCACGAGTACCTGAAAGGATGCGAGACAAAGTGCCATACGTCGCCAAGAACAAGCGAGGACGAGTAATGTGGTANATCGGTGATACGGCAATCGCTCGATTAGGCTTTAATGCGACTGCTGGCGTNGGAGATATGATGAATCCNCCAAATGACTACGACGATATGCACCCCGGCGCNTGGGANGCTCACGAACGTCTAAAATACATGGATCAATATGGTATCTGGGCGATGGTTATGTACCCTAATGTTGGTGGGTTCGGCAACCAAGCATTTCTCAAACTGAAAGATCCAGAACTTATGCTTACATGTGTGCAAGTTTATAATGACTGGCAAACTGAGTGGGCGTCNGCTGACCCCCGCAGACTATTNGCCNTCACGTCGTTGCCGTTCTGGGATATTGATCAATCGGTAGCCGAAGTCTACCGGTGTGCTAAAAAAGGCCACAAAGGGATCCTTTTTACAGGTGACCCCCAATCTCATGGGCAGCCATTTTTAGGAGACCCGCATTGGGATCCTTTATGGCAGGCAGCATGTGAGTGCGATTTACCTATCAGCTTTCATATTGGTTCGGGCAATATGGAAGGTGGGCTAGTAAGAGAAAAATCAGAAGTTGTGGGTAAGATGGCGGCGTTTACTGAGCTATCAGTTGAATTTTTCATGAGGAACGGAGTTCAACTGACCGATCTGCTGCTGTCAGGTGTGCTTGCTAAATTTCCTAGTATTAAATTTGTTTCCGTTGAGTCAGGTATTGGTTGGATACCGTTCGTCCTCGAAGCGTTGGATTATCAATTTGAAGGTAATAGCGTAAGAAAGCAACGTCCCGATCTCGCGATGCCNCCATCAGAATACTTCAAGAAAAATGTCTANGGCTGTTATTGGTTTGAGCAAGTCGCGCCTAAAAAATTGATNGATGCCGTAGGAGTAGATAACATCTTATTCGAAACAGATTTCCCTCACCCTACTTCTTTATTTGGAGATGAGATACAGTCAAGGATTTCTGAGGGGTTAGGCGACTGCGATCCTGAGATAAAAGAAAAGATCTTGTGGTCCAACGCCGCGGAATTATACAAGGTAGACTTACCTCCTGAGCAGTAGAAAATAGAAACTAGCGATAGATGGAATTTCGATATAACTATATGAGACTACTACTAAATAAATTCATATGTTTTATCCTACTCAGTGCCGGATCAGGTGCCAATGCCTACGAGCTGGATAGCAACTTATTGGCGGAATTTAAACCCCTTAAAGAATCTGACTGGTCTTACGAAAAGGCTGCACACCTCCTAGAGAGAGCCGGTTTTGGCGGTACCCCCTCGCAAATCTACAAGCTACTGGAAGTATCTCCTGAAGAGGCAGTCGACTCTTTAGTGAATCCCAAGAGAACTAATTCTCATCTACTTAAATTCGAGCACTCAGGAATCTTCGATCCTGGCTTGGAACCGTTTCCAGCAAGTCGACCAGCGACTACAAAACTTGCGAATGAAACAGGGCAGGCACTTGGCATCAAAGTTAGACCGAACGGAAATCGTCCCCTCCAACCAATAGTAAATAAATTTTTTTACTGGTTACGCGCTAGCAGACTAGAAACTGATCGAGTTGCTCAGTGGTGGGGCGAGCGAATGGTATTCACGGATACGCCTTTGACTGAAAAAATGGCCCTTTTTTGGCACGGCCATTTCGCGACTAACGAAGACAAAGTTCGCGATTACAGGAAAATGCTAAAACAACTGCAACTTTTTCAAACGGAAGGCCTTGGAAGTTTTCGCACATTGATGGTTGCCGTTGCAAAAGATCCGGCAATGCTAGCTTTTCTTGATGCTGGCGTAAATATCAAGGAGTCACCTAACGAAAATTTTGCCCGCGAAATTGTGGAGCTTTTCACTATGGGTGTCGGACACTACACTGAGCAAGATGTGAGAGAGGCTGCTAGAGCCTTTACCGGATGGAATTATAGAGGCCTCGACTTTGTTCTAAACCGCGACCAACATGACTACGGCTCTAAAACTTTTCTAGGCCATACGGGCAATCTGAGCGGCGAAGAAGTCATAGAAATAATTCTTGAACAACAAGTGTCCGCCGAATTCATTGCCTCAAAAATATACGCCTTTTTCGTTTCTGAAAATATTGACCCAAAACTTAGGAAGGCTCTTGGTCAACAACTGCAAGATTTAAACTATGAAATTAGACCGTTTCTCAAACTTTTATTTCTATCTGNAAATTTCTACTCTACCAAGGTTGTTGGNACGCGGATCAAAAGTCCTACTGAGCTAGTCGTTTCGACATATAGAAAATTAGGACTGGATAAATTTCCAGGAGCGCCCGACTTTAACCACGTCACTGGTAGTTTAGGTCAGCGATTAATGCACCCCCCTACTGTAGCAGGGTGGAGCTACGGGAAAGCTTGGATCACGCCTAGTCTTTTGATACAACGCGGAAACTTTGCTTACAATCTAATGTTTCCTGATATTGAATTCATACCGTGGGATAAGTATCCAGGAGAAATCCAATACCGCATCATCAATGTGCACCAAAAGATCCGAGATGGTGCTTCAATAACCGAAGCTACTAAGCCCACGTCTGACTATTCAGAAGTCGCGGCACTGTCGAACCAAACCGACAGGAATGAGGAATTTAATACTCGATTCGGTAGTTACCGTGGCTGGCAGATGGCAATCGAACGAGTCTTGCCGATAGAAAGAGATCTCCCTCAAATCAGTCTCACTAATATGATTGTTAGCGAAAAATTGAACACTAAAGAGCAAGTAGTCGATTACCTTGTGCGTCGATTTATATCGGTCCCGTTGGGCGAACACACCCGCATAACACTCGGACAATTACTTCTAAAGGAAGTCGGAGACGACGACTTGTCACAGCATACCAACTCGCTCGAAATGCCCTTGCGTACCCTTTTACACGCGATACTTAGCCTTCCAGAATATCAGCTGGGTTAGAAAGATACAGAGGATCACGCTATGAAAAGAAGACAATTACTCAAAGGGNGCGTCGCTGCAACCCTGTCAGCAGGACTAAATCCTTTGACGAAACTAAGTGCGGTGACAAACCAGCCTCGTATTCTGGTGGTATTTGAATTGTCTGGCGGCAATGATGGACTAAATACTATTATTCCTTATAGAAACGACGACTATTATAGAGCCAGACCTAATATAGGGTTACGCCCAAACGAGATCTTAAAGCTAGATGACGAGTGGGGAATGAATTTGGGTTTAGCCGGTCTTAAGCAGCAGTGGGATAAAGGGAATGTCGCGGTAATCCATGGCTGTGGTTATGAGCGGCCATCTTATTCTCATTTCACCTCCATGGCCTATTGGCATACCGCCTCACCAAACAGCGGCGATGCCTACGGGTGGTGTGGAAAAACAGCCGACTTCCTAGCGCCGGATGCTCCAGAAAATTTTATTATTAACATTGACACATCGCAATCGTTAGCGGTGACCAGTCGTTATCACACACCTGTCGTTTTTGATGATCCTGATCTCTTTCGCCGCATCAATCCTAATGGTGTGATGACAATACCACCCAACGGTCCGACGGGACATCCTAGAACTGAAACAACTCGCACCTTCCTCAGTTCAGTCGCGGCTAGTGCCAAATCCGCGTCGCGAAAAGTAAGAGAAGCTTGTGCAAGCTATCAGACTCCAGTTGACTACGGTATCGCGCCTTCGCAGCTCGACCAAGTCGCAGCATGTATTGCTGCAGGTTTTGAGACGCAAATTTATTATTTAGCATTTAGAAACAACGCGTTCGACACGCACGTACATCAGAAAGATTT
Source organism: Proteobacteria bacterium TMED61 (assembly GCA_002171735.1). Taxonomy (GTDB): domain Bacteria; phylum Pseudomonadota; class Gammaproteobacteria; order Arenicellales; family UBA868; genus UBA868. Next base: position 5,122 of record NHDO01000018.1, read on the forward strand.
ACATCAACGACTACTAATGTACGCCGGTGATGCNATAAATGGCTTCCTAGAAGATATGGAGCGTATTGGTATGGCTGAACACGTTACTTTGATGATGTTTTCTGAGTTCGGCAGACGCGTAGGAGAAAATGCCAATCTAGGAACTGACCATGGAACTGCTAACACCATGTTTATGGCCGGCAAACCAGTAATCGGGGGACACTACGGAAAACCTCCAATTTTAGGTACACTAGACGAGACAGACAACCTGATCCATACAACAGATTTTAGGCGAGTCTACGCAACTGCTATCGAAAGTTGGCTTGGTTCTTCGAATTCTATCGATATACTAAAAGGTAACTTCAAACCCTTCCCTATATTTAGTTAGTTTGCCTGAGAGCAGATCAGTTCTACCGCGGACGAAAATGCCTCATNCGCTAGCTCTACTAACTCNCTGTCAGTCCGGTCTTGNATCGGATGCGNTANAAACANACTGTTCGCGTGGAAACCTATCGCTTCACTATGGGAGCGCGCGGCGTCNACAAAAACATCTGAGGCGACAAATCCGCCTGGNATCCCTCTANNATCTAGTTCTTTTATGTCCTGCAAACTGCACGACGTGCAAGAACCTCAGTCAGCAAGTCCTTCTATCACGACATCTACATTAGTCGCGATCTCCTGCAAAAGCTCTGTAGGCGCAGGCCTCGCAAAAGTTGGCTTTTTATAACGCCGGACAGCNACACCTTTCTCAGTAAAAAGCGTCTCGAGCCGATCTAAAAATACGTCGCCCTTCGCTTTTGAAATATCCAGAAGACCTAACGTCAGACCTTCCAACGAATTCGGCTTACCAAGAGGTTGTCGAAATGACGGCTCAAGCTCTCCAGTGGGATCTAATACAATTAAACTCATCCTATATCTCCTTTGTCACGGGGTCTGTACCCAACTCACCTTTCATTAACCAACCTGGGATAATTGCAGAAAATAATCCAGCATCGCCTCCCGCTCTTATTAACTGTAGTCCTTCTTCTCTGAACTTAGGGATTTTATTCTTACTTTGTGTCAAATCCTCGATCACTTCATCATCAGACGTCATGCCTAAATCAGCGCCATCGATGAATAAATTCTCGTGTAACGCTGAGACTGTGTCCGCTTTACTCCACCCGGCCAGATCAAAAACACGCCCATGTTCAGGACCAATAAGGATCACCGCATCCGATGCATTGGCCATTTCCACATGATTAATACTTCTTAAGGAGCCCGCAAGAGATTCGACCACTCCCTCAGGCGCACGGGAATTTTGATCGACACAGCCAAGCGGACCATCAGCACTAAAGACTGTTACCGCAGATCTATCTCGTGCAATACCTTGATCTTCCGCCAATGTGGTCCAAGGTGTCTCCTCGTCTTCTGCGAAGCACAACCCATACTTCACGGGAGTACCAAAAGTTGACTGGTCAGTACCTTTTGGATGTCCTCCCCCAACATTGCGGACAACTAATTGCAATGCACGCCCAATAGTCGCATTCGCACGGTTACCCTGACCAAGAAGATTGCCAGACCAATTCATGTCTACCGCTTCTCTAATCGGTCCATTAACAACAACCATCGGCCCAGAGAACCAAGTTGTAGCCAGCAATCCTCCAAGACAAAACCTATCGTCTAAAGCGGCTTCGACCGCCGCTAATACAATAGGAAAATATTCCGGTTTGCACCCTGCCATCACAGCATTTATCGCGACTTTGACAACAGGGCAATTTACCGAGTGAGGCGGAACGCTGCCCATAATTTCGTTAGGTAAGCGTGGAGAAGCATTTAGCATTTTCAATACGCGTTCTTCGGTAGGAGGTATAACAGGTAAACCATCAGTCCATCCCTGCTCGTAACAGTATTCGATATCATCCACCAAAGACGGTATTTTGAGTTTACGAGAGTAAAAATCTACCCCTCCAAACTTCACTGCGAGTCGCTCGGGGACTCCCTCTTCCACCGAAAGAGAACCGCAACCGGGTTTCCAATCTGGTAAACCCATGCCTAATCCCTGCTCCTCAAAAAACTCCTGCCATTCAACGCGCTCCCAGCCAACTACTCGTGTAGTCTCTTCACCTTTTTCAATTTTAATTAATGAAGGAACGGTTTCTATATTTAGAAAGTAGGAAGCCTCTAGGCTGGTATCATCGATGTTTTTTGAGGTCGATAAGAAATCAGATTCGTCTTGAAAGAAAATAGTTATATGCAAGCCTCTATCTTCAATATCCTTCAAGACCGGTTCAATCAAAATGCACGTGGGGCAGTCTTTTTTGACTACAGCGATAATCCCATCATCAAACTGCATCTCTACTCCTCTAGCATTACAAGAATTGTTCGTTTGATTATGGACGGCAATAGGCCCAAAGGTCAACGCGACGAATTTATCTAGGGAGTGTATATTACTGAAGTCGACCAATTTGTACCGCATCCGAGTTCTCTAGATGTTGTAATGATGGAATGAACGAAAATTTGGTTAAGCGGGTATTTTTTTAATCGGACAGGAGCTGCAATGTTGTTAAAAGGAAAACACATAGTAATTACGGGTGCGGCTGGAGCACTCGGGGAATCAGCCACACGAATCGCCATCTCTCATGGAGCAATAGTCTCGGAGCTNGATATTAATTTTTCCGNAANAACNAAAAATCGTCATANNGTNGATTTAAAAGACGANGAGTCNGTAAAAAAATGTATCGAATCTCTTGACTCGGTTGATGCCCTTTTTAATATCGCCGGCGGATTTCTTATGGGCAGTTCTGTAATTGATACTAGCGATGCTGATTGGCAAGCTATGAGAACTATAAACTTTACGACGATGCTAAACGTAACACGCGCAGTACTGCCTGGAATGCTGCGTCGTCACGCAGGCGCGATAGTAAATGTTGGTGCATATTCTGCGCTGAGTGGCCAGTCACAAATGGGTGCTTACGTTTCGGCCAAAGCATCAGTAATGAAAATGACCGAAAGTCTTGCGTTAGAAGCAAGGGATTTTGACGTGAATATAAATGCAGTCTTACCAAGTATCATCGACACTCCAATCAATCGCTCTGATATGCCAGATGCGGACTATAGTAAATGGGTGCGGCCCGACGATCTAAGCCAGACTATGTGTTTTCTGGCGTCCGATAATGCTCGAGCTATAAATGGCGCGCTAGTCCCGGTAGTAGCCAAATCCTAAGATGGGTAAATCACTACGAAATAAGGCGGCAATTACTGGTATAGGAGAAACAGTCTACTCCAAAACGACTGACCGCAGTGCGTTATCCCTCACCTTAGAGGCATGTCTTAATGCGATAAATGATGCGGGTTTAGTGCCCGATGACATCGACGGTTTGATTCCTTATCCATCTCAAGGACTAACAGCAGAGAGTCTGATAACTAATTTCGGTTTAAAAAACGTCAGATATTCAGCTTTGACGCCCATGGGTGGCGCAAGTCCAGTGGCGGCTTTACAAAGTGCCGCGATGGCTATCTCCTCTGGCGTTGCTCAACATGTTCTTATTTGCTTAGCCCGAGGCCATACTAAATCAAACGACGGCAAAATTACCGCACGTCTTGCAGAGATGCCCCAAATGGGTACAGTTGGCGAATTTGAAATGCCATTGGGGGCAAATGCGCCCGCACAATTTTATGCGCCCATGGCACGGAGACACATGGAACTTTTTGGGACCACGAGCTCACAATTTGCTGAAATTGCTATGACATGCCGAAAAAACGCGATGCTAAATGACAAAGCAATCATGAGGAAACCAATGAGTTTGGAAGATCACCAAACATCTAGAATAATTTCTGATCCCTTGCGACTTTACGACTGCTGTCTCGAAAGTAAAGGAGCGGCAGCCGTAGTGATTAGTAGCAAAGAAAGGGCAAATGATCTAAAACATCCTCCTATTAGTATTATCGGCGCAGCAGAAGGTCACCCTGATTCTCCGAGTGCCATCACTCAAAGGGAAAATTTTGTGTCGCTAGGGCTAGCAAAGGCCGCTCCGATTGCTTTTAAGATGGCGGATGTTACGCCCGCTGACATCAATGTCGCTCAAATTTATGACTGCTTCACTTACATCGTCCTCTGCCAATTAGAAGATATGGGCTTTTGTAAAAAAGGAGAAGGAGGTGACTTTGTGATGAGTGGAGCGATTGGACTTGAGGGTGAGATCCCGATAAATACTCATGGTGGTCTCCTGTCAGAGGCGCATATTGCTGGGATGAATCACATCAATGAGTTAGTCCGCCAGCTGCGACGTACTTGCGGAGAGCGACAGATACAGGATGCTTCAGTAGGTTTAGTGACTGGTTACGGCGACCTGGGCGATGGTTCTATCGCCATACTTAGTCGTTAGTTTTTTTATATGATAAATCCTAAAGTATCAATCGGAAATGAAGCATATTGGGCCGGGCTAGCAAACGGCGAATTACTACTTCAGGAGTGCACCGATTGCGGGACCATACGCCACTACCCTCGTCCAATGTGTGACAATTGTTACTCATTTGGGCACCGATGGGTTAAGGCAAGCGGCGATGCCTCAGTATACGCGTGGACTGAATGTCATCATGCTTTTCATCCTTCATTCGCCGAGTTAACACCGTACACGCTTGTTACCGCAACTCTTAAAGAAGGACCTCGGCTAATGGCACCCTTAGCGCAACCCTCTAAAAGAGCTTTATACCTCGGTATGAAGCTAAAAATTGAATTTAACCAAGTTAGCTCAGATCTTACACTACCAATCTTTAAAGCGACTTAGGTACTAGTGACTATAGCTGCTGCCGTAAAAAATCATTTATCACCTTGGCCACATATACTGGTGTCTCCTGCTGGGGATAGTGGCCCGCATTCCTTGAAACGACTAGTTCGGCATTTGGATACCATCTAAGAAAAGTCTCACGCAGTATGTCGGGTGTGAAAGGCTCCATATCATATTCACCTGCAATGACTAGCATGGGCGTGGTATTGCCTTCCATCTCGTCTAGAAAGCCCTGATTTGAAAGACTATCTAAATAACCAAACTGTGCTTTCTCTAACCGTGTTGCTCGAGTCTGGCGGACTTTAAAGTCAATCCATTGCTGGCCTAATCTATTCCCTGTGAGGGCATCAAAAGCTTCCTCAAGAAGCTGGTTACTCGTGATAGAGCCTTTAATAATTTCAAACCCCTCAGGTGTGAAGCTCAACCCAGAGGCGGCAACAGGTGTGTTCAAAATCGCAGATTTAACTCTAGTTCCACCATCTAGTACCACCCTTTGCGCAAGCATTCCACTCATAGAGTGTCCGACAATATGAAACTCGCTCCACCCCAAATTGTCTGCCAACTCGATCACATCGCTAGCAGCTTCTCGAGGTGTATATTCGCCGAGTAAATGTCTCGATTCNCCGTAGCCACGCACTTCACAAAACGCGTAAGTAAAACACTTAGTATCAAAAAAGTTTCTAGCGAACGTCCAGGTATCTTTGCACCCATAAAAATCATGCATAAGAATCACGCCTTCAGATCCACTGCCATACAGTTCATGCGCTAACATAATAAAATTNCTTCCTTTAATAAAAATTATTGACTAATTAATCAGTTTTCGATTGCTCAAATGCGTAAGCCGCCCTGTATATAGTTTNCTCTTCAAAATATCTACCCACGAGCATCAAACCGACAGGNAAGCCATCGACCATGCCACAGGGGATCGAAATTGACGGGTGACCAGTCAGGTCAGTGGCGGGTGTGTTGGGAACCATTTCAAGAGATCGCGATACAATCTCTGCTGCTGACGCATCCTTTCCTGGGATAGGTGGGGCAGTAATAGGCAATGTTGGCATCAATAGCAAATCATACTGCGATAAAACTTCCTCATAAGCACTCTTTAATCGAGCTCTAAGATTTTGCGCCTTAGCATAATATTGACCGCCATAAGCTTGACTCATATATTCGCCTGTCAACATGACTAACTTTGTCTGAGGTCCAAACTTATGCGTTTGCTCCCGCCAGGCCGAATGATGCTTCATCAAACTCGGAACATAGCCACCGATTCGGTTTTTCCCAAAGCCATTTTCATGCATCATCGAACTGACTAATCCTTCAATGTATATAGGAGTCCAAATGGCCGCGCTTGAAGCATGCATAGGGAGCGAGACCTGTTCAACCTCGGCTCCAAGTGAAGATAGTTTTTTCGCAGCGTCTCGAACGGTTTGATCGACCAGAGGATCGGAATTCTCTAATTGAAACCCCTCGGTGACTACACCTATACGCAAGCCAGTAACTCCTTCGCCTAGACCGTCAGTGTATGATTCTTGAGATCGAGGCACCTGATTATTGTCTACCCCATCATAACCAGCTAAAACCTCTAAAAGCAGCGCATTGTCGCGGACGTTCTTTGTCATAGGCCCAATATAGTCAATCGTCATATCAATAGGCATAGCTCCCGTGTAAGGCACCAAGCCAAATGTGGGTTTAAGCCCTACCACACCACAGAATGACGCAGGAATACGACAGGAACCTCCATGATCGGTTCCGACTGCCATATCAACTGCATCGGAGGCAAGTAAAGCCCCGCAACCACTNGATGATCCGCCTGCAGTCCGTTCAACATCATGCGGGTTTAACACCGGACCTTTTGCATTGGTATGACTGCCCCCAGATGTGCAAAAATATTCGCAATGCGCCTTCCCTGCCACTACGCCTCCGGCCTCTAATACTCGGTTTACTACAGTAGCATCAACATCTGGTATATAACCTTCAAGGGTTGATGACCCATTCATCATCGGCACGCCGGCAACTAGAATATTATCTTTAAAGGCTACTCTTTTACCCGCTAACTTTCCCTCAGCCTCTCCAATGATTTCAGTTTGCCAATACCAGGCATTAAGTGGGTTAGCTTCAGCCTCAGGTTGCACGCCCGCGCTACGAGGATAGATAACTTTAGGTATCTCATCGGGAAATTGATCAAGAGATTCATAGATAGATAAATTNCCATCCATTAATNAACGCANCTCCGACGCTTCCTCNNTCTCTAGTTCCATATNAACCGAATCCGCAANAGCCTGAAGCTGCCTAGTCGAAGGTCTCTTGATTGNCATAGTTTTTGAATCCCTTGATAACGGAGAGTTAATTGGTTAAACCCNAAGATACATCAATTATATTTTATATCTACTTATGAATTCTTCCCAATTTTCTTNTNCNCNCNNAAGAAGNTNGGGACTCCCNCGAACAATCATCAAGGAGGCAGTAGTNAGTANTTGCCGGCCGCANAANAAAATTAATATAATCTATAATCCCAAAGCACTAACTATACTTTGGCAGATAAAACCAGCGTATAAAATCTAAAGTGAGCCAAAACGTATGTCAAATGAAAACGAAGTTACTCCCGAATTTTTAGCCCGCTTCACACAAGCCTGGAACGAGCAAGACATAGACGGTCTTATGGACCACGTAGTTGATGATGACGAGTGTACCTTTATGGCCTCTGTTGGTATGGAAACTGAAGGCAGCTTATGGGTTGGCCGAGAGAAGGTCCGCGAAGGGTTTGCCAGTCTTTGGGAAGGTTATCCTGATGCACATTTCGAGGCAATAGGAGAAGATTTTATACTCGGAAATCGAGGATGTTCTGAGTGGATATTTACAGGCACAAAAAAAGCAGATGGCACGAAAGTTAAGGCGAGAGGTTGCGACGTTTACACTTTTAAAAATGGAAAAATTCTAATCAAAAACTCTATGCGCAAGCAGAAGCCCTAGGCAGCGTTCGAGGCTTCAGGGAGCTGTGCCGCATCGGCCAGCTGGCCAATCAGTTTTTTCAAAGATTTTTGATTGAGTTTTCGTCCCCCAGGATCTGTCACAAAAAAGACATCTATAGCCTTTTCACCAAACGTACTTATATTTGCCCCCTGTAAATTAATGCCTGCCTCAGAAATCACCTTAGCCAAGGTGCACAATAAGCCTTTTCGATCTGCGGCGACAACCTCTATGGCAGTATGACTNTCAGAAGCNGCCTCATGATGCCTNACACTAACNGGTATNGCCTTCATNAAAACNTCATATTTTGAATCCCAATTNCNTCCAGNCTCNGTTTCTCCNGAATGNGCTNTTAANAAGCGTTCACTTAATCGNTGCAATTGACCCGCCTCNACTATTGGTAGATTTTTTGTATTAGTAATNTGAAACTCATCNAGCACTCTCCTGTCGCGCAGGCCATAGGCNTGNGCAGTAAGAACCTTAGTNCTCCCCATCGCAAGCGCCATTGTTAAGTCNNANAATAGTTTTTCTCTATCAANCCCCCAGGTNANAACNTGCGTATANCCACNTNATTTATTCACTACGAAATGNACGCCAGATTCTTCTTTTAGCAGTNCACACAGAGACAGCANCGCTTTAGGAGTAAAGCGCATCACCATAGTATTTGTAATNATATCTAANACNCTACCAACTGACTTTTTGTCGCTACCAGTCAGNCCTTTTAAGACACTNGCACGCCTAGTNTCAACACGATGTTCAAGATCNTCCGGCGAACCTCGTTCNATGCGGAGATGAGCTTCGGTCTGATAAAATAATTGAGAAAAAAGATGTCCCTTCCATTCAGTCCAGGTTCCNGGNCCGACAGCAGCNACATCAGCTACGGTCATTACAAATAAATAAACTAGTCTCTCTCTATCTCCAACAAAGTTAGCAAAATCAGNGANNACTTTAGGNTCAGANAAGTCATAGTGCTGCGCTGTCTTAGATAAAACGAGGTGATGTANAACCAGCCACCCNACTATCTCTGCATCATCTTTTGAAAGCCCNAGTCGGCCACAAAACTTTTTAACAAGAGTCTCTCCTAATANNGAATGATCCCCCCCACGACCTTTCGCNATATCATGNAAAAGTACTGCTATATATATTAATTCTGGNCTTTCNAATTGCGACATAAGAGTTGACGCCAANGGCATGTTTATAAATTGTCCGCGTTCTACCCTAAANTCTCNNAGNATATCTATTGCACGAATAGTATGCGCATCNACNGTNTAATGATGGTANCGATCAAACTGGCCATGNCCTGTAATACGTTTGAAATCAGGACAGAACTGTCCCAACACTCCAGTCTCATGCATCTCACTTAAGGCTGTCGTCACATTACGATTTGCTCTCAATATATTCAAAAAAATNTTNTTTGCTTCTNTAGACGCTCGCACAGCTGCATTGATNTTACNTGAATTTTTCCGCACAACGCGCAACGCAGCAGAATCGATACGNCGCTCCCCAACTTGGCCTTCGGNAAAAATTCGNAANAAATTAAGAGGGTCTNACAAAAATTNTTGCTCGTTNAATATCCCTACTTTTTTTTCNTTAACCTGCATNCCGCCGGNTAGTAATTTCCNTCGNCTNAAGCGAGANGGNGGCCTNATTTCTTCNTCGAAATGTTGTAAAAATAACGAAGACAAATCGTCTACTCGGCGGACATTTAAAAAATAATTTTTCAAGAACCGTTCNANCGCACTNGATTTACTAGTATCTCGATAACGAAANCGACTGGCTAATTCTGCCTGATAGCCAAATACTAATCNGTCATTCTCGCGNCCCGACAAAAAATGNAGNCCNGATCTAACTCGCCATAAAAATTCTCGGCCACCAACAAACCCCTCAAATTCNTTTTCATCGACNGGCCCNTTNTTTGTCAATTCACGCGCAGTCGCAACTCCATACCACGCCATAGCCAACCAAAATATAGTGCTCACATCTCTNAGGCCACCCTGCCCGTTTTTACAGTCCGGCTCCATAACAAAGGCAGTACCACCTTGGGTCTCTCGCCGAAGTTTACACTCTTCTATCTTCTCTACACAGAAGCCTAATCGGCGTTTTTTGTTCCAATACTGAGGATTAATNCTCGTATTCAACTGCCGATACAATCGGCCTGAGCCACTCACAAGTCGACTTTCCATTAGAGCAGTTTGAGCATGGTGATTAGTTGCAGCAAACTCCTTGGTCTGTTTTGGCGTNCGCACTGCGTGTCCTAGTTGCGCACCGCTATCCCAAAGTAACTGCGTAAATACTCGAATACTTTCATTCAAGGCAAGGTTCTTACCCTCAGGTACCAAAAATAATATGTCCCAGTCAGAATAAGGGCAAAGCTCTGCTCTACCGTAGCCACCAATCGCAATAATGTCGACGTTATCTCCGGAATTACTCGCCACGTGCTGCCAAAGCTCGGATATGAATTCGTCAACCGCTTGGCTTAAATATTTAACAATCGAGCGTCCACCTTGACGAGCATATAGCCTTTTTTCAGCAAAGCCCAATATCCCTAATCGCCTCGCTTTGACGGACTCTAATAAATTTTCACTTTCAAAAACTTCAAACATTAAACTAGTTTACCACCGTTAAGTGCTCACTTGACATTGGATAAATTTTAATTTTTTATTTGTCAAAACCCGCATCCAAAAAAAAACACCAACCCGAGAACGGCTTTTACCAAGAGTTACGTAACTCTCTTAATTTTAGAAAAACCTCTTTACCCGTGAGTTTCTCAGGTAGGTTCGGAAATCGTTGCCTTAGCATTTCTTTTACCGTTTCACTATGTAATCGAAAAAAAGTGTTGATTTCCTTCTCTAATCCTAAAGTTGAGACTAATGGCTGACTCGTGTCTTGATCTTTAACACTATCGAGCAGTTTTAGCGCTTTAACGTTATCGGGTTCTCGGTCGAGCGTGAATTCTAAATTATTCGTTATGTAATCATGACCTGGATAAATCAAAGTTGAGTTCGGAAGATTAGCGAGTTGGTTTACAAAAGTGTCATACATCTCCTCGGGATGTCCTCCGTTGTGACAATTGCCCGCACCAGCATTAAATAGGGTATCGCCACAAAAAAGTGCGGGCTGGTCCGTATGAGATAGTAAACATATATGGCTCATTGTATGGCCAGGAGTATCTAGGGCCTCGAGCTCAACGCTCGTTCCAATTTTGACTACGTCACCGACTCCAAGTCCTCGATCAATCCCCTCTATACGAGCGTTAGAATGAGCCAGTAATTTAGCTTTGGTAGCTTTTATAACGGCCTCGTTACCTCCGGTATGATCGAAATGTTCATGTGTATTTAGAATCTGTGTAATTTGCCANCCATTNCNTTTGGNAACAGCTANACATTTTTCATGGTCGAGTGGATCTACCGCNAGCGCTTCGCCNCTNTCNTCGCAAACAATTAAGTAATTAAAGTTGCGATACGCATTCCCAGTCCAAATTTGCTCTACGTGCATAACTTATCTCACAGTCATCCAAAAGTTCTCCATAACAGTATATCCTTATATAATATCTGCTTGCGAATATTACGGAGACGTGAAAAACCGTAATTTTTAACATTAATACAATCCACTAGAGATATTAGGNCACTCTGAACATGAATGCTGGAACCAAATTACCAGGTACTCCCAAACCGTCGCAAATATGGCGCGGCTGGGACGGAAATTCCATAGCTGGAGATACGTGGGGCAATCCTTCCTCTCAGTTAGTTATGCTGCTTCACGGCGGTGGACAAACTCGCCACGCTTGGAAGGGCACAGGTGAAATGCTTGGAGCGCATGGCTACTTTGCTGTAGCAATCGATGCGCGTGGTCACGGTGATTCAGACTGGTCTTCAGACGGAATGTACAGCCAGGAAATCATGGCGTTGGACTTATTGTCCGTCCTAAAACAGCTACACTGCTCAGCCCCAGTGTTAGTTGGCGCTTCCATGGGCGGAATCACTAGTCTTCTGGTGAGCGGCGAGCCTCAAAATTCCGAAGTCATGGAGAATTTCTCACCAAAAGGTTTAGTGATGGTAGATATAGCGCCTAAAACTGAGTCGAAAGGGGTAACTCGCATAGGTAATTTTATGACTCATAAGCCGGAGGGTTTTGACTCGCTGGAGGAAGTAGCCGAGTGGATCTCAGCTTATCAGCCTCATCGNAAAAAGAAATCNGATTTAAAAGGGCTNGCTAAAAACTTAAGNCTAAACCAGAACGGGAAGTATTGCTGGCACTGGGATCCTCGCTTTATGACTATGCGAAAAGAAATTCAAAACAGAGAAGAAAGACTGAANAAATGTACTAGGGCACTTTCGATCCCTACACTACTCGTCAGAGGTGGCCTCTCCGATATCCTTAGNGAAGAAGGTGCTAGNGATTTTTTACAACAATGCGGACATGCAAAATATGTAAATATAACTGACGCCGCGCATATGGTTGCGGGCGACCGTAATGATATTTTTGGTCAATCAGTTTTAAAATTTCTTAGTGAAATGAATTAATGTAGGCCTTGAAATAAATAGAATGATGCGAATTGACAACACTTTGAGGGGACAATAATGAACACGGTACCAGAATCAGAAATGAACTCGATTGATTACGACGTTGTCATCGTTGGGGCCGGATTTGCCGGCCTTTATATGCTATATCAAATGAAGAAAATAGGTTTGAGTGCGCGAGTCTTCGAAGGTGGGGATGATGTTGGAGGGACCTGGTTCTGGAATCGCTATCCAGGTGCACGGTGCGACGTTCCCTCAATGCAATACTCTTATCAGTTTGACGAAGAACTACAACAAGAGTGGGAGTGGCCAGAGAGATATTCAGCGCAACCCGATATTCTCAAATACATTGACCATGTGGCAAACAAATTTAACCTAAAAAAGGATATTGAGTTTAACTCATGGGTCACAGCAGCCGAATATGTCGCTGACAAAAAAGCTTGGNGGATCANAACNGAGAGTCAGTCAATNACAAGTCGATTCTGCGTCATGGCCACNGGTTGTCTTTCGGCAACTAATACACCTGATCTTTCTGGACTGGAAAAATATTCTGGAAAACTACTTCATACAGGGAAATGGCCTAAAGAAAATATTGATTTCACTGGGAAAACTGTTGGNATCATCGGTACNGGCTCGTCTGCCATCCAGTCAATTCCACTGATAGCAAAAGAAGCTAAACACTTATACGTCTTTCANCGTACCCCTAATTATTCGGTGCCGGCAGCAAACACACCCACTAACCTTGAGGAAGAAAAAGAGATTAAATCTAGATATGCTGAATTTCGTGCTGAATGCGCNAGCCGGGTAACCGGCTATGAAATGTATTTAAACGANAAATCNGCACTTAGCGTTGNCGAANANGAACTTAAAACGGAATATGAGCAGCGGTGGGCNAACGGTGGACTGATGTTCCTAGGTGGTTTTTCAGATATTTTGACAGACCCAGCGGCAAATGAGACCGCCGCCCAATTTATTCGAGAAAAAATCTCAAATATTGTTACCGATCCGGAAGTCGCGAAAATCTTAATGCCCGAACATAAGGTAGGATGTAAGCGACTCTGCGCAGATACTGGTTATTACGAAACCTTCAATCGCAGTAATGTATCGTTGATTGACGTGTCTACTGACCCAATTAAAGAAATAACNAACCGTGGCCTCNTNACNCANGAAAGNGAGTTTGAATTTGAGAACCTNGTAATGGCAACAGGTTTTGATGCGATGACAGGCGCTATAANAAAGNTAGATATCACTGGGATTNATGGAATTACCTTAAGGGAGCAATGGACCGAAGAGCCTACGGCTTACCTCGGATTAAGCACTCATAATTTCCCAAACCTTTTCACTGTAACGGGCCCCGGAAGTCCTTCAGTTCTGACGAACATGATCCCTTCAATCGAACAACATGTGAATTGGATCACAGACTGTATTACTTGGCTCGATCAAAATGGTTATCAAAGTATAGAGGCCGATGCTAGTGCCGAAAGTGACTGGGCGAAACATGTGAACGAAGTGGCAGATGCAACCATATTTCCGACATGTAATTCCTGGTACTTAGGAGCTAACATTCCTGGGAAAACAAGAACGTTTTTGCCGTACTTAGGTTTTCCTGCTTATGTTGAAAAATGTAATAGCGTCGTCAAAAATAATTACGAAGGTTTTCATTGTCGCTAACAGATGACTGACTAGCAATCAAGGGTGTTAGCCCTTTCCCAATCTGACAGTTGGCTAGAGTAGTCATTCCACTCCATCATCTTTAATTTTACATAAGACTGGATAGTATTATTACCCCAAGCAGACTTGATTACCTCGTTTTTCTCTAGTAGCCGAAGTGCATCTAATAGGTTCAAGGGCAACCTTGGGGCGTCACCTGCCTTATGGCCCTCAGTATACATATTTATGTGAAGCGGCTTTCCTGGGTTTCTTTTCTTTGCGACTCCGTCTAATCCAGCGGCTAAAATTGCAGCCTGGCCAAGATAGGGATTTACCGCGCCATCCATCAACCTGATTTCAAAACGTCCTGCTTCTGGGACGCGAACCATGTGAGTTCGATTATTACCCGAATAAGTTACCGCATTCGGTGACCATGTCGCACCAGACGATGTGACCGGCGCATTTATTCGTTTGTAGCTGTTAACGGTTGGGTTGAAGATAGCGCACAAACCAACGGCACTATTCATTACCCCCCCGAGAAAATCATACGCTAGTTTAGATATCCCTAAATCATCTCGCTTATTCAAAAACAAATTCTTCTTGCCAGTTTTATCCCAAACAGATACATGAGTATGGCAACCATTACCAGTTAGGTGGGCAAATGGTTTTGGCATAAAAGTTGCCCTGAAACCGTGCTTTTCTGCTACCGTTTTTACCATATACTTAAAGAAAACATGCCGATCTGCTGTCTTCAGCGCATCGTCGTAATCCCAATTCATTTCAAATTGACCGTTAGCATCTTCGTGATCATTTTGATAGGGACCCCAGCCTAACTCTAACATATAATCACATATTTCTTTGATTACGGGATAACGTCTCATCAACGCTTGCTGATCGTAACACGGCTTGGATTGCGCATCTTTATCATCCGATAGCTCGGATCCATCCAGACTAGTTAAAAAGTACTCGCACTCAACGCCAGTCTTCATTCTGTAGCCTTTTCTTATCGAAGCTTGTAATTGTTTTTTCAGAATCACTCTAGGAGACGCCTCTACCTCTTTTCCATCCATCCAAAGATCTGAGGCTAACCAGGCGACTTCCTTATTCCAAGGTAGTTGAATCAAGCTACTGGCGTCCGGCTTACCAAACATATCCGGATCAGCAGGCGTCATGTCGAGCCAGGCGGCAAAGCCAGCGAAACCAGCACCGTCCTTATGCATCCCGTCTATGGCTCGCGTAGGCACTAGCTTAGAACGAAGATGTCCGAAGAGATCGACAAAACTCACTAAAAAGTACTTAATCTTTTTAGCCTTAGCGATTGCGCTCAAACTTGATGCCATTGGTAACTCCAATTAAAAAGTTAGAAATTATTTTTCCCAGGAATCCAGTCAGTTCCGGCCAAAGGTACTCCTGCCATCGCAGACGCCTCTATAGTTAACGCGACCAGATCTTCGGGTTCTAAATTATGAACGTGACTCTTGCCATTAGCTCGCGCGAGAGTCTGAGTTTCTAAAGTCAAAACATTGAGATAATTAGCTAAGCGCCTACCACCAAGGACCGGATCGAACCGCGCTGCCAGTTCTTTATCTTGGGTAGAAATTCCACTAGGATCTAAACCTTCGTGCCAATCATCATAGAATCCAGCGGAAGAGCCTAATTCGTTATAGTCTGACTCAAATTGTGGGCTATTATCTCCTAGCGCGATAAGTGCCGCCACTCCTACCGACACTGCGTCAGCCCCCATAGCGAGAGCTTTCGCCACATCCGCGCCACTCCTTATACCNCCCGATACAATCAGTTGTACTTTTCGGTGCATATCTAATTCCTGCAACGCTTCTACAGCCTGTCTTAGAGCGGGTAATGTCGGAATACCCACGTGCTCGATAAAAACGTCCTGAGTTGCCGCAGTNCCTCCTTGCATACCATCTAAAACTACNACATCCGCGCCAGCCTTCACAGCTAACGCCGTNTCNTAGTATGTTCTAGCAGCCCCAATTTTTATATAAATTGGTTTTTCCCAATTCGTGATTTCACGNAGTTCTTGTATTTTAATAGCTAAGTCGTCAGGACCAGTCCAATCTGGATGTCTGCATGCACTGCGTTGATCAATGCCCTCAGGTAGATCACGCATACCCGCAACACGCTCACTAATCTTTTGCCCCAGAAGCATACCACCGCCTCCAGGTTTCGCGCCTTGACCTACAACCACTTCGATCGCGTCCGCTCTCCTCAAGTCGTCAGGATTCATNCCATATCGCGACGGTAACAATTGATACACGAGAATATCAGAATTTTCCCGCTCCTCGGGAGTCATGCCNCCGTCTCCAGTTGTCGTGCTCGTTCCAGCGGCACTAGCTCCTCTCCCAAGAGCTTCTTTNGCAGGTCCGGAGAGTGCTCCAAAACTCATCCCAGCGATCGTGATAGGGATCTTTAGCTCGATAGGCTTCGAGGCAAATCGAGTGCCAAGCGTTACACTTGTCGTGCACTTTTCTCTATATCCTTCTAAGGGATAACGAGACATACTGGCACCTAAAAACAACAGNTCATCAAAATTTGGGACTTTTCGCTTGGCTCCCCAACCACGGATATCATAGATTCCTGTTTCTGCAGCGCGCTGGATCTCNGCTATAACCNCGCGNGGGTATGTTGCTGACTCCCTNAGTCTACTCCGAAGCTCGTGCCGCTGAGATGATTTATTATCACTATTTTTTTTAGTAGGCATCCGCATTATCCACATCAAAGTTATAAAGCTTTCTGGCTGAACCAAAGCGCCGGAATTCAGATGCATCCGCATCNGTGATTCCGGNTCTCTCTAATAGTCCGTCTATCTCTCGTTTATGCTCGTCCNACATCGTTTTTTCAACGCAATCGGTACCAAGACTAGCTACATTTCCTCTGACGTATAGCCTCGCCTCATAAAGCGAATCCCCAAGCGCCTCGCCTGCATCTCCNCACACAACCATGCTCCCCGACTGGGCCATAAAAGCGCTCATATGTCCAACNGAGCCTTTAACTACAATATGCGCACCCTTCAACGAGATACCACATCGCGAACTNGAATCTCCTTCTACAACCAACAGCCCGCCATGAGCGCTAGCTGCGGCATAGTGCGAAACATTCCCACTAACTGCGACTCTACCAGACATCATGTTTTCGGCAACAGCAGGACCGGCATTGCCAAGTACAGTAATGTGAGCCTTTTGATTCATCCCGGCACAGTAATATCCAACGTGTCCTTCTATATCAACAGATATATTAGAAGTCATTCCCACCGCTAGCGCATGCGCACCTTTTGGGTTCAACACTCTAAATGATACATCTGCATCNTTAGTACTTGCAGAATTNAGTTTTTGATTAAGTTCTCTNGTNGTACCCANAGCGAGGTCGTAATTAAGATCCACNTCAATGACTCCAGCTGTATACTTGACCCGGATTCGGTTCCCACGCCGGAGCATTNTTAGCATTTGGTANCAGAGCGATAGCTCGATATTCCGAGGCCATCGCCACCCAATCGTCTGTCTCACTNATNACAGCAGGCTTACATGCAATAGGATCTCTCATTACCGCAAAACCATCACGNGTTCCTACAGCAAAGGTATAAAAACCNTCTAAATCAGAGAGCGCTCTATTAAGAGCCTCATCTATACTATCTCCTTCCCTTAGTCTCCAAGTTAAATAACCGGCCGCAACCTCGCTATCATTATCACTAGAAAAATATATTCCCTTCTTCCGCAGCTCGGTTCTCAGTCGATTATGATTAGACAAAGAGCCATTGTGCACCAAACAGACATCATCACCAGTAGAAAATGGGTGCGAATGTGCAGTAGTAATAGCACTTTCCGTCGCCATTCGAGTATGTCCTAAAGCGTGAGAACCAGACATCGATGCTATAGAAAACTCTTCGATGACTTTATTAGGCAATCCTTTCTCTTTGTAAATTTCGATAGATCTTCCAGCACTTAAAACCGTCAATTCAGGGTGCTCTGTTCTTAGCCAGGTCATAAGTTCGTCAATTTCAGAAGCAACAGTGATAAGTAAATGGCCCGAACCTAAATCCGAGACGGAAGCTTCACTAAAGACCGAGCTCAACCTGTCTGCCAGTATTATGCTATCAAGTGAGTCTCTTGCGAGCACGACGACCTTCACACGCCCAGCATCCACCGCATTATGGTACATTGCAAATCCTGCGCTATCAGGACCGCGATCGGTCATTTCTTCTAGCATCTTAGAGAAATGAAGTCCTAATTCATTTTCAAAGGATTTTGTTTTTGCGAAAAGNCCAACTATGCCACACATAACANTACCCTTTTATTAAAACTTAGCTNTTATNGAANTCACAATTACNTATATTTAAGCAAACNTATGTCTTAAATCAAGANNCAAAGAGNTTCACCGCTCNGCTTGGTGTCAACTTAACTGACTACTCNCGGCACATATGTTTGTTNCAAATACTACCACAGAGGGATGCGCNTGACGCTTNCTATTTNNNTCTTACAGCTAAACGATNGTGCTCCCACCGTCTATCACAAAATTTTGNCCAGTCGCAAAACTACCGGCCTGCGAGGCAAGATATACAGCAATTCCTGCNAACTCGTGAGGCTCTCCTATCCTCCTAAGAGGATCATTCTCAGTCCGCTCTGCTAATGTCTCAGGATCCTCCCATAACGCCCTAGCAAAATCTGTCCTAATCAACCCAGGAGATATCGCATTTACTCGCACGTTATCACAGCCATTTTCTAGCGCCAAATTTCTTACCAACTGAAGNTCAGCTGCCTTCGATATNCAATAGGCCCCCAGCTTATCGTGGCCTCTTAANCCACCCACTGAGGAAACTATAATTATTGACCCGTCCTTTTTACGCCGCATTTCCGGCAGGACTAGCTGGGCAAGCCANTGGTTTGACATGATATTCACATTCAATATCTTTTGAAAAGCTGAGTCGGGTAAGTCGCTCATGGGACCATATGCAGGATTAACGGCAGCGTTACATACAAGAANATCTATGCTTCCGAGTTTATCAACCGTCTCGTCTACGAGTTGTTTAATNTCTTGCTTATNACTGATNTTCGCAGGTATTGAAACTGCTCTACCAGCTTTTTCACTTAGCTCGGTGTTGATTTTAGCTGCGACAAGCTCACAAGCCTTAGCCTTACGGCTAGAAATTACTACACTTGCTCCGTGACGCGCCAGTTCCTGGGCAATCGCAAGTCCAATGCCTTTCGTCGACCCTGTGATCAGAGCAACTTTCCCAGACAGATCAAAGATTGAATTAGTACTCATTAGCACCTCGCTATAATGATTTATAAAATATCGATAGTCTTCTTACCAACAGAAGAAAATAGTCAACTGACAAGAACCTTCATCACTATGCAGACGCCGCATTCGGACTCAAACTGCGCGCCTTACCAAACTAGGTACTCGGCTTCGCTGTATACTTATACAAATCCTTCCAGTAGTGCTCCAGAACTTTATCATCAGCAAGCTCCATATTTTCCATCTCTGGATCGCTCACATTTAGAACTCCATTGCGAATTAGTGTCTGCGCATACGGGCCTCTATTAATTAGTTTAACTGGTCCTCTTTTGATGGCCGTAGCTTTACGCAAGGAATCCGTCGCAGTCTGGTCTACTTCAAAAGTTTCCTGATCAATAATAACGCCGTAGTCGCGCTCAGCACTTTTAAAAGAAACCAGCTTGCGAACAACATCAAGTCTTACAGCTTCTATATCGCGTTCTAAAGGATCGCCCCAGCCTCCCCCACCGGGTGTGACCAAGCGGATCAGATCGTTAGCCTTAACGGGTACAGCATCACGACTAAAAAATACATGTTCCTCTGTCTCCGTTTCAGGATTTTTTATCGAGCCGCCCGGCTGACCAGATAAGCCCCCTTTTATTCCAATCGATGCGAAAGCAGTCCTTTCGGTGACAGTTGTGTAATGCCCATCAACTAAAGGTCTTATTTCCTTGACGTAACCTAATCCGCCCCGATATTTCCCAGGCCCGCCCGAGTCCATTGCCAAACCAACCTTCTCCACCTTGACTGGGAACCTTTGCTCAATGAATTCGGCTGGCAAATTTTTCGAATACGGGACTAGGTCAACCGCGTCTGTACCATCGCCCTGAGGCCGTGCCCCTGAACCTGCACCAAAGATCTCTCTCATCAGGAATAAATTCCCGTCCAAATCCTGACCATACATGCCGTAAATCTGGATACACTGCATGTCAGCTACAACTTCCCCGTCAAATGCCTTTGCTAACGCAACTGTATAAGCACTTATCATACGTAACATACACGTCATCCGTGATACTACTGGCGCAGGGAATTCGGAGCTTAATATAGTGCGTTTAGGTATACGACATCGAAATACATCTGTCACACCTTCGTTAATTATGATGCCCGGTATCTGCGCCTTGAAAAAGGCTCCGAGCCACTTAGAATAGTGTCTACCGTCTAAAGGCCAGTTAATAGGGCCTTTAGCCTGAGGGCTCGTGCCCTCAAAATCTAATATCATTTTCTCCTCATACTTACGCATAGTGATCTGCAGTTTGACAGGTTCATCCAAAGTCAGTCCGTCATTTTCTATGAAATCTTCCCCAATAAACTCGCCCTCTGGGAAAAAGGGTAGACCCTTTTCTTTTACCACCTCCGCACAACGATCGATAATTTCATAGAAAGCTCCTTCGACCTTATCGACTCCGAAACGCTCACACAACTCAACCACACGTCTTCTTACGATTTCGTTAGCGCCCACGAACGCATCAACGTCGCCCCTCAAGTCCTCTGGGAACCGCGAATTCCTTAGTAGCACGTCATACAAACCGTCATTTAATGCACCCTCCGAATATAATTTCACCGGTGGGCACATCGTTCCCTCTTCAAAAATACTTTCAGACGTGTTTGGCCATGAACCCGCCATTCGTCCACCGACATCGCTCACATGCCCAAAGATCTGTGCAAAACCAATCAATCTTTGTTCAACAAATATTGGCGTCACGACGCAATAATCCGGAAGATGCCCTATTGTGCCAGCAGATTCATACACGTCATTATAAATAAAGACGTCTCCCTCTCTAATTTCACTGAGCGGAAACTTCATTCGTATAGGATCGGCAGTAGCGGCCCACGATACTCTCGACACCGACAGACAATCCAGAGTATTCAGAGAGGCTCTATAGTCATGTTGCTCACGAATAATCGTCGACCGAGCTGTCCGCTCAACAGCAGCCTCTGCTTCCATAACCGCAGCTTCAATTCCTCCGTCAACAATGTCCACGAGGATGGGATCAAGTATTTTCCTGATATCATTAATCCGATTGACATAAGTCTCATCCTGTTCAACCAGCCCATATCTAAAAGGCGCATAATCGGCGAAGGCAGCATCTTCATTTTCTTTATCAATATACGACTGGGGGAAATTTTGATCGGTAGTCATAAGCTTGTCCTCCCTAAACGCACCGTAAAATTTTGATCAGCATCAAGCATCATCTACTCCTAAGACTATACAACCCCACTCATCCGCTCGAGCAGTCCAACCGGGGTTTAAAACCGTCGTCGAATCGTACTGCTCGATGATAGCTGGACCTTTAATTTCATTGCCAGCACTTAGACGTTCTCTCACATAGATAGCGCAATCGACCTTTCCGGCAGTCTGCGGAAAATATACTGATGCAGTACCTCGTTGCGCCGCAGTAGCATCTTTACCGCTTAATTTCATTTTCGGAATTTTAGGTCTTTGCAAGAGACCTAAGCCTGTCACTCCAACATTTACGATTTCAACTAGCTCCCTACCTTCATATGAGTAGCCATAAAGATCCTGATGAGCCGAGTGGAATCCACTTATTGCGGTGCGCATACACTCATCAATAGAGCCGGACTCGATAACAATAGGCAGTCGGACTTCGTAAGCTTGTCCACCATAACGCATATCAACGAAATACTTGAGCTGAATTTTATCTGATTTAAACCCTTCATTAGTTAAGCTCGTTTTAACTCTATCTTCTAGCTCCGAAAAATGGATTTCAATCTCCTTAAAATTTAGCGCATCTTCTCTTTGAACAGAAGTATGTACTGCGTCAATTCGCACATCAGTTAATAGCAACCCATAGGCAGAAGTGACCCCGGGGCTGGGTGGGATAATGACCGTTTTCATTCCAAGCCAGTCCGCCAAATAACACGCATGAAGCGGTCCTGCGCCTCCAAAAGCGACGAGCGCATAATCCCGCGGATCTCTTCCTCGTTTTACCGAAACAGTTCTAATACCGGCGGCCATATTTTCTATAGCAATCCTTAAAATGCCGTCTGCAGCATCTGTGAGCTCGAGTCCAAGTGGCGCCGCAATTTTTTCTATGGCCGATTGCGCTTTTTCATAATCTAGATCCACATCACCGCCTGCTAGTGATGTCGTTAAACGTCCTAAAACTGCATTAGCGTCGGTTACAGTAGGCTCTTCGCCACCGCGGCTATAACAAGCTGGCCCCGGCATCGCTCCAGCACTTTCCGGTCCCACTTTCAAACTACGCCCACCGGCAAGCCAGGCTATTGATCCTCCCCCAGCGCCGACAGTATGCATATCTATCATGGGCGTTTTAACATCGTATATATCAACGCGTCCTTCAGTCAGCATACGCGGCTGACCTTCTTCCACAAGACAAATATCAGCAGATGTTCCGCCTACGTCAAAACATATCAAATCTTTGTAACCACTTAAGCCGCCGAAATGACATGCCGCTATAAC
>NHDO01000019.1 GCA_002171735.1 Proteobacteria bacterium TMED61
GGGGCGTGCAGGGATCGAACCTGCGACCACCTGATTAAAAGTCAGATGCTCTACCAACTGAGCTAACGCCCCAAAAGCGTGCGCATTATACCCGCTCACCCATTGCGTGAGCAGAGCGAAAACTGAGATTTGGAGATTACTTGCCCGAGGGTAACAGCCGAAGATCGGCAAGCGACTGATGCAGCGCACTCCAAAAACCGTCGTCCAGCATGTAGTACTGGACCTTCATGGTCAATGCCGATCCAAGCATAATTGACAGCAATGCAACCAGTGAGCCCAGGGCCAGGGTCGACATGCCAGAGACTCCCTGCCCAATCGTGCAGCCAAAAGACAGCACGCCTCCGAATCCCATGAGAACGCCCGCGATTAGGTGATTACGCATATCAGCCTGGTTGGTAAAGGCCTCGACACGAAAGTTTCCCGAGGATATCGCGTAAAGGAAGGAGCCCACGATCATGCCAAGCACCACAGCAATTCCAAAATTAATCTCGGCACCCGTCCAGGTCATTAGGTAATTCACCGTGTTCCCCGTGGGAGCGATGAAGGTCAGAGCCTCAACGGGAACAGGCTCAAAATCATCGTTACCGATAACGCCGGTCACATACCAGGCGCCTACCACCAGCACCCCAATCGTTACTCCGGCCAGGATGTTATCCGCACTCGCACGAAAGTCCTTATCTTTAAGCGCATAAATGATGGCGCCAAGACCCAGAACTAAGGCCACGATGACGGCCATGGTCTGCCCCGATGCACCCACCAAATGCGCAAGAATAGTCTCGATGCCCTGACTGGTAATTTCCTGCGCTTCCAAGTCAATGGACAGGGGTCCGAAGACATCTATACGTACAGGCGCCAGCAACCCGCGCAAGGTTGCATAGGCAGTGATCGCCATGACAATCAACACCACCAGCGATTTGAGATTGCCTCCACCGACCCGCACCAGCGTCCGTTGACCACAGCCTGCGCCAAGCGTCATTCCTATCCCAAAAAGCAGCCCACCGATCAGGAAACCTGCCAAGCCAAAATTGGCACTGCGATACATGGTCCCATCAAGATCAACCCACCCCAATTGAACCATTGCCTGGGAGCCAAGAATCGCAATACCAATAGAAAGCATCCAGGCGCGAAACCGCACCCGCGATCCCATGTTGACCCAGTCACTGATCGACCCCATGATGCAAAAATGGGTTTTGTTGGCAACGACGCCAAAAACCAGGGCGCCGAGAAACCCTAGGAGCGATACCTTATGGACAACGGACCAGTCTTCCATCATTTTCCTTAATTTATAAGAGGTGCGAGAAACCGCTGAATAACGGGTAGGATGATATCGAATTTCCCGACCCCTTCAACAAAAGAAGCGAAAGAAAAGCGTTATACGGATATAAGGTGTTCTATAAGGTGCAGGTTTAACGCCCTTTCCACTGCGGTTTTCGTTTTTCCGCAAACGCCTTGGCGCCCTCGAGCTGATCTTCGCTGGAATACAGTGTATCGATTGTCGGAAACTGCCGGCTGGTAATGGCGTCGAGCGCATCCTGAAAGCGCATATTCTCCGCGGCTCTTGAGACTTCCTTGATTGCCGCAAACACCAGCGGAGGCCCTTCGGCCAAGGTCGCGGCGAGTTCGTGGGCTCGCTCAAGTAACTGCTCGGGCGGTATAACCTCGTTAACGAGACCCCATTGATGCGCTTCGGCCGCATCCATCCACCTTCCCGTAAAGAGCAATTCCATCGCGATATGCCATGGGATGCGTTTAGGAAGTTTCAGGGTCGCCGCATCCGCAATCGTTCCTGAATTAATTTCGGGCAGAGCAAATGTCGCATGCTCTGCGGCAAGGATGATGTCAGCAGATAAAGCCCACTCCAGCCCGCCGCCGCAGCAAATCCCATTCACGGCTGCAATGACCGGTTTATTTAGATTGGGCAACTCCTGTAAACCACCAAAACCGCCCACACCATAGTCGCTATCAACCGCTTCCCCCTCAGCCGCCGCCTTGAGATCCCAGCCCGGGCAGAAGAACTTGTCGCCGGCGCCCGTGATGACGGCAATCCGCAGCTCGGGATCATCTCGAAATCCGACAAACACCTCTCCCAGCTCGCGACTTGTCGCGACGTCAATAGCATTTGCCTTTGGCCGATCTAAAGTGACCTGAAGGACGGGTCCCCGTCGATCAGTGACCACGCTCGGGTTAGCCATCACTAGCTACCTCATTTAGGTCTGAGCGCTTGCGTTCCAGCATATCTCCTCCATTCGNATACGATGGCGAAGGCGATAGGTATNGTCTTCNCGGCAGGATTCAAACGATTCACGCACACTCTGCTGACGGATCTGGTCTTCCGTATAGCGGTTGTAGGCNTGCGACATCATCGACTCAACAAAACCGTCAAAGTTATCGTAGAAATCTTCGCTGAGATAATACTGTCGTCGTCTTTGAGNGGGCCTGGCCTTTATCACCTCTTCAACTGCCTGGACAGCTTTTGCCTGAACCGCGGTCTCATCATGAAAAGGCTGNGAAACCTCCTGCCAACTTCCCACAGGCTCCGGCTCAATAACAAAGAGACGTCCATTTTCATTCAGCACCCGTTGCGCCTCTGTAAGGGCTGCAACCATCAGGTCTTCAGGGACATGGTGTAAGGACCAGTGAAATACTGCAATATCGAAACTGTTGCTGGCAAGAGGGATTGCGCCGGCACTTGCCCGCACGCGCCACGCCGGTGATCCGTTTCCCACCAGAGGATCGATACCGGTGACNGCGTAGCCATGCTGNGACANTGTATCGCTGAGCACGCCCTCGCCACAGCCAATATCCAGGAGTTTCCCCCGCCTACCGTCCAAAAACTCAAGCAACGCCTCAATGGGTTTAATCACCGATGCTGTGGCAGGATCTGCGCTCAATAAAGACATAACCTACGATGCTCTCCCATATTGCAGCACGGCGTCAACAGCGCACACACCTTTTCCCTTGGGGCGCACCAGCAAAGGATTGATCTCGAGTTCCATTAACACGTCTCGCTTTTCCAATGAAAATCTCGCCAGGCTCTGCAAAACATCCAATAGCGCCGACATGTCGGCGGGTTCACTTCCCCGGTAGCCCTTGAGCAACGGGTTGATCTTGAGAGAATTGATCAACTCCTCAAGATCATCGTTTGGCACGGGCAACAACACCACCTTGTGATCAGCCAGTAGTTCGGCATAAACACCACCGCTGCCAATCATCATCCAGGGGCCAATGACCGGGTCCTGACGGACGCCTACAATCAACTCGCAAACAGCATCGGTCACCATCTCTTCAATGAGAAGATTCGGGTACCGTGCGAAAAGCGTTTTCCCTGCTGCAACAAGGTCATCGATCCTACCAATATCAATAATAACTGCCCCAGCGTCACTCTTGTGCATCAGCTTGGTATCACAGGCCTTCAGCGCCAATGGATAGGTTAACGAACGGGCTGCATTCTCGAGGGCCTCGGCCGAATCCACCCGCTCACCACAAGGGACATCGACCCCACTAGCCGCGAGCTCACTCTTGGCCTGCCATTCATCAAGGCTTTCCAAAGATTGTGGCAGTGGTGATGCCGGACCGGGTAGCGTCATGTCAGTGACAGGTCGCCGCCAGGCGGCTCCGATCTGTGCNGTCGCCTGGACGGCATCCAGCGCCTGGCGAATACCGCACAAGGGTGCAATTCCCCTTCCCATCANNTCCGTTGCCACNGCTTCCGGGAGNCTTTCGGGAAGACTCGCCACNACTGCAGTGGCGGCGCCGGTCTTGTCNACCGCCCGGGTAATGGCATTCACTGCGGGATCCCAGGTCTCAAGGTTGCACCGGTCTTCACGGGGAAANTCCAGCACCANCATAGACAGATCAAACCCGCAGGCCAGCATNGCGCTGTAGGTTGCAAAAAGATCCTCTTCTTTATTCCAGGCGAANGTGTGGTAATCGAGCGGATTCGAGACGCTCACGAGCTCGTGAACNGTCTTNGCNACAGNGTCGTGCTGNTCCGGAGTCAANTCCGGGAACACCACATCTCGACCCAAAGCCGTATCCGCCATNAGTGACGCCTCCCCACCGGAGCAACTCATGGAACANAGTCGATTCCCCTTGAGCGGNCCATGCACATGGAGCAGTTTGAGACTCTCAATCANGGTATCGAGGTCCTGNACTCTTGCGATGCCGAGTCTTTCGAACAGCGCACTNGCNGCCTCGTCNGACCCNGCCATGGATGCNGTGTGCGAGCGGGTAATGNTGGCACCTTGTGCGCTGACNCCCGACTTGACNGCCACCACCGGCAAGCNGCGCTCGCGCGCCCGACCCATCACCTGTGCCAGCGCCTGGACATCCGGAAANCCTTCGATATAAAGACCGATCGCGNTCACGCGATCGTCTTCGACCAGGGTTTCCAGCACACCCGCAAGATCCGTCTGCGCCTGATTACCCAGTGCGACGAGATACGCGATTGGTAAAGCCCTGGACTGCATCGTAAGGTTGATACCTATGTTGCTGCTCTGGGTAAGCAATGCAACACCCCGGTCTACCCGCTGGCCTCCATGCTGATCCGGCCACAATAGCGCGCCATCCAGATAATTGATCACCCCATAGCAGTTGGGGCCAAGAATCGGCATTTCGCCTGCACCGTCGACGAGCGCATCATTCAGAGCCTCGCCATCCGATACCTCGTTGAAGCCGGAGGCATAGCACACTGCGCCTCCCGCATTAATCTTCGAAAGACTGCGGACGACCTCCACCGTGATACGACGGTTGACCCCGATAAAACTCGCGTCTGGAGCGCCAGGGAGTTCATCCACGNTTTTATAACANCGATAGCCCTCGACTTCCGTCGCGCTAGGGTGTACCGGCCAGATGTCTCCGGCAAATGCCATCCGCCGGCACTGGCGCACCACTTCGCGTGCCTCGCGGCCGCCAAACACCGCGATACNAGTGGGTTGAAGAAGACGTTTTAGAGACAAGGCCGGAAGGTCAGGTCCAGCGNGGTCGCAGCATGTCTCGGGAAATGATNTGCCGCTGGATCTCGCTNGTGCCTTCCCAAATCCGCTCAACNCGCGCATCNCGCCAGATACGCTCCAGCGGNAGNTCCGACATCAGNCCCATTCCGCCATGTATCTGGATTGCCTCNTCAGCGACAAAGGCCAGCATTTCGGTGGTGTGTAATTTGGCCATGGCGTAGTCCGTATCGGTTGCCGTACCCTGATCGGATTTCCAGGCCGCTTTGAGGGTCAATAACTCCGCCGCATCAAGCTGCATTTTCATCTCGGCCAGCTTGAAACCGACACCCTGGAACCGACCAATGAACTGACCGAACTGCTGACGCTCCGCTGCCCAGTCGGTCGCATGTTCCAGCGCCCGGTAAGCTCGACCAAGACACATCGCTGCGACCTGCAACCGNGTGGCGCCCAACCATTCGTTGGCGACATTGAATCCCTGATGTTCAGCCCCCAGCATCTGTGATGCCGGAATCCGGCAGTTGTCGAATTCAAGGATACAGTTGTGATAACCCCGATGAGACACACTGTGGTATCCCTGGCGAACGGTAAACCCGGGCGTTCCTTTATCCACCAAAAATGAACTGATTAGCTTTCGGGGACCCCGTGATGATTCTTCTTCACCGGTCGCCGCAAACAGAATCACAAAATCGGCGATATCCGCGTGGCTGATAAAGTGCTTGGTTCCGTTGACGATGTAATCATTGCCATCGCGCTCGGCCCGGCACTGCATCGAACGAAGATCCGAGCCCGCGCCAGGCTCTGTCATCGCCAGGCAGTCTGTCTTTTCTCCCCGGATACACGGCAACAGATAGTGGTCCCGCTGCTCACCCACACAGGCCTGGAGAATGTTACTGGGCCGACCCACGAGATACTGAAGTGCGAAATTGGCCCGNCCAAGTTCNCGTTCNACCAGGGAAAGCGACACACNNTCNAGGCCNCCGCCGCCGAGCTCCTCCGGCATGTTGGCGGCGTANAAACCTTGCGCAATTGCNCGCTCACGAATCTGCTGGGCAAGCTCGGGGCGCACCTCATCNGCAGATTCCACCTCATCCTCGTAGGGATAAAGCTCCTTTTCGGCAAAAGTCCGAGCGCTGTCGACCAGCATCTGCTGCTCCTCACTCAGCGAAAAATCCATCCGCATCTCCTTACTTTCATTGTGAGCATTAATGGCGGGTACTACCCGTGCCGGCCCACACATAGAACCCCTGACACCCGATGGGCCGACAGACGATAATGCCGGCAATACATCGTCACGCACCTGCTTCGTTTCGTCAAGACTCCAGAGACTTCATGGTATCGGGAACCAATCGGCGCGTCGGACGACACGAGCAGGCGGATAATTTCACCGAATACGCTGTGAACGGGGCGTTCTAATAGCGACACCCACTAGTACAGAAGGCGGCCTTTAGCTGGGTCGGTGAGGATNGGTCCGAAGCACTCTCGCTTTGGNAAGCGGGCGACGACGTGGTTCAGANAAATGCTGGATGCAGGAAGTCTGGGGATGTTACGGTCTCAGACCCGTCAAATGACACCATCTCCCAGCACTCCTGGCGCTGACCCAGTTCACGAAGGAGGCGGTTGTTGAGGCCGTGTCCTGATTTGTGGGCATGAAAACTGCCGATTAAGGGGCACCCCAACAGATAAAGATCGCCGATCGCGTCGAGAATTTTGTGCTTAACNAACTCATCGCCGTAACGAAGCCCGTCGTCATTGATCACCCGATAGTCATCCATGACGATCGCGTTGTCCAGACTCCCGCCACGGGCGAGCCCAGCTTCTTGAAGTGCCTCCACATCNTGAAGAAATCCAAATGTTCTTGCACGACTGACCTCTTTAGCAAAGGANATCTCAGAAAGATCAATCGTCGCCTGCTGNGCAGAGGTCTGCATGGAAGGATGGTCAAAGTCGATACTGAAACTCACTTTGAATCCGTCGAAAGGCTCAAAGCGTGCCCACTTNTCCCCGTCTTTTATTTCGATCGGTTTNCGGATGCGGATGAACTGCTTGGCCGCTGACTGCATTTCGATACCAGCTGACTGGATAAGGAATACAAAGATCCCTGCGCTGCCATCCATGATTGGGACTTCATCAGCGTCGAGTTCGACGATCGCGTTATCAATATGCAAACCGGCGAAGGCGGACATCAGATGCTCTACCGTAGAGACACGGACACCATTACATTCGATAGTGGTCGAAAGCCGTGTNTCGCTCACACGGTCGAGAGCGGCTGGAACCTCTGCAACCGGATCCAGATCGATCCGGCGAAATACAATCCCGGTATTAACAGGCGCCGGGCGAAGCGTCAGATAGACTTTCTTTCCCGTGTGCAGACCGACGCCAGTTGCGCCGATAACATTCTTTAGCGTTCTTTGCCGAATCATCCTGCCTGATTTCCCGGTTTTTCGGGATTTTGTGCACTTTTTTCTGCGCGTTTTCGCAATTTTACACGGAAAATCAGAAATTAGGACTTTTTTTGAAATATTTTTACCCTTTTTTTTGCATAATTTAACTCAGAGANTTATCCGGCANATTACTCCTGATGCCGTCAGTNTGCCTGCCTGCGAAGAAATGCGGGGACATCCAGATATTCCATGTCCACAGCGGCATTACCCTGGGCATCAACATCTCCCGCCGTCCGCGGCCGCCGGCGAATCACTGTAGGCTGGTCGTAGTCAACGTCGTCTGCCCCACCTTCATCCACACCCTTATCCTTGACCAGACTGATCTGCGGCGCCTTGCGGATACCCGTGGCCACCATGGTGACGCGTAGTTCGTCTTCCATCTCCGGATCCAGTACGGTACCAATGACTACTGTACCGTCCTCAGAAGCATATTCATTGACAATTTCACCGACGTGGGCAAATTCATCAAGCTGCATATCCGGGCCCGCTGACACATTTACCAAAAGGCCCTTGGCGCCATGGATATCGACCTCTTCCAGTAACGGACTGGATACAGCGCCACGTGCGGCTTCCATCGCACGGTCCGGACCGCTTGCTGTCGCCGACCCCATCATCGCCGACCCCATCTCCGCCATGACGGTACGTACATCGGCAAAGTCAACGTTAATAAGCCCCGGACGGGTAATCAGTTCGGAGATGCCCTGCACAGCATTGAAGAGTACCTCGTTCGCCTTACCAAAGGCTTCAAGCAAAGTGACATTACCGCCCATGACTTCCATGATGCGCTCATTCGGAATCACGATCAGTGAATCGACCAGTTCGCCCAGTTCCTTGATGCCCTGGTCGGCCGCTTCAATCCGTCTTTTGCCCTCGAAGCCAAACGGACGCGTGACGACTGCGACAGTGAGGATGCCCTTTTCACGGGCGAGTTGCGCAATGACCGGTGCGGCNCCGGTTCCGGTNCCACCCCCCATGCCTGCTGTGAGGAAAACCATATCAGTCCCATCCAGCGCCGCAGCGATCTTGTCACGGTCTTCTGACGCGGCCTGCCGCCCCACCTCCGGATTGGCGCCGGCACCAAGCCCGCGAGTTAATCCCTCTCCCAACTGCATGACCTTGGAAACGCCAGANCGATGAAGCGCCTGCGCATCAGTATTAGCGGCGATAAATTCAACCCCTTCCAGACTGGCCGATAACATGTGATCNACGGCATTCCCACCACCGCCGCCGACGCCGATGACCTTGATAACGGCCTGCTGGCCGGACACTTCCATGAGTTCAAACATAATAGTTTTCCTCAGTTTGGGGTTGAATGAAAAATAATCTCAGTATGGGTAACCGCATAAGAAATCTGACTAACGGAACGGGATTCGTAACAAAGACACACCTGCTCAGTCCTCCTTCCATTGGGCTGAAAACCACCGCTTCATCTTGTTGACGAACTCTGCTGCCGGAATNTTCGGGAGAGATCGGCTGCTTCTTTTGTGCTGTTTCGGNTGNTGAAGGCCGAACTGCACCAGACCGATNCCGGTAGCATAGGAGGAGTTTCGAACTACCTCACTGAGGGCGCCGTTGTACTGNGGCACACCAACACGGACAGGCATGTGAAAAATCTCTTCAGCAAGTTCAACCATGCCAGCCAGTTTGGCACTACCTCCTGTCAGGACGATGCCCGTGCCGAGCAACTCCTCATATCCACTGCGCCTTAATTCGGCCTGAATAAGCAGGAACAGTTCTTCCACCCGTGGCTCGATAACATCCGCCAGGGTTGTCCGCGCGAGCTTTCTTGGGGCGCGCTCGCCGACACTGGGGGTATCGATCATCTCTCCTTCGGGTGCTAACTGGACGAGTGCNGTACCAAATCTCTTCTTCAGNTCTTCTGCCGCCTGGGTCGGTGTACGTAGGGCTACCGCGATGTCATTGGTAATCTGATCGCCTGCTACCGGCAGCACTGCGGTGTGCCGAATCGCGCCGTCGGTGAATACCGCAATGTCGGTGGTGCCACCCCCGATATCAACCATCGCCACGCCGAGTTCAGTTTCGTCGTNATCCAGAACGGCGTAGCTGGAGGCAACCTGTTCAAGCACGATCTCCTCGACCTCGAGCCCGCATCGGGTGATGCACTTAACGATATTTTGGGCCGCACTGACTGCNCCCGTAATAATGTGTACTTTGGCCTCAAGACGAACCCCGCTCATTCCAATCGGTTCGCGAATTCCATCCTGCCCATCGATGATGAAGTCCTGGGGNAGGATGTGCAGCACCTGCTGATCATTCGGAATTGCCTGGGCCTGGGCCGCATCCAGTACCCGCTCCACATCTTCGGGAGTCACCTCATCACGGTTCTTGATAGCAGCAACACCGTGTGAATTCATGCTGTTGATGTGGCCTCCGGCGATACCNGCGTAGACCGAANTGATCCTGCACTCNGCCGTAAGCTCTGCTTCTTCNATCGCTTGCTGAATGGACTGCACTGTGGAATCAATATTGGCCACCACCCCTTTACGCAAGCCTCGCGAGGAATGCTGACCTACNCCCAGAATTTCAATATNCTCGTTCTCCTTCACCTCGGCAACCACTGCCAGAACTTTAGAGGTACCGATATCCAGTCCGACGATGATTTCGCTATCGGGTCGCTTAGTCATGGTAATGAGATCAACCTCTAGTTTCCTGAGAGCCCGGCCAACTGCACCGTTGAGGCGGCGCCTTCCTCCTGCCACTGAACCGCAAAACCGCTGGAATACCGCATATCAACTTTGGCGATCAGATCAACCTTGCGGCGAAGCGCAATGGCATAACTGCGCGAAAAACGGTCTACTTTTTCAACAGCCCCATCGCGGCCCAATAAAAGCATAAAGCGCGCGNCTGTTAAGGCTTCGTCNGACTGCAGTTCCAGTGTCCAACGGCCCGCTTTGCTGAGCGACAGTTCCAAGGGCTGAAGACCAACTTCGCGAAGCAGTGGAAAGACGGAAAAGAAAACGTCCACTAAAGTCTCTCGNTGCGTTTTGGGGCCACGAAGGACCGGCGCTGCGGACAAGGTCTGTGTGGGTGAGAGGTTGATATAGCTGTCNACGGATAGCTCATTGGGATTCTGCAAACTCTGGAACCGTGCGATCGCCTGCGTTTCAACAATCCTCAATTCCAGNGCATNGGGCCAGACCCGACGTACCATTNCCTGAAAGNCGCCNGGCAGTGTCTCCAGTGACTCCTCTATCTGAGTCAAATCCACATTAAGATAATTGCCCTGTATGCTGCGCCAGGCAGTCCGCTCGACAATGCCGCGGTCAACATGTGTGAGAGGGTTCGCAACCGTAACTTTTTCGATAGTGAAGTAACCAGATCGAATGATCTGATCCGCGGTAAGCGCGCTGACCAGCAAAATTGCCAGCGCGGCGATACCCAGCCAGCGTCGCTGGCGATCCGGCGTGACATCT
>NHDO01000020.1 GCA_002171735.1 Proteobacteria bacterium TMED61
AATAGTCACATGGCCACACATCGGGTACTCAGTTAAGGTGGAGAAAAATCGAACACTGACCCCATCCTGATCAATATCGGTTATGAAACCTGTAGCTGGCGCCCCGACTTCCTTTGCGATCCGCAGCATCTGATCTGCCGACAATTCCGATGCCTGATCGATAACGCCCCCCAAACATCCGCCAAAGGACGCCTCAGAAAATGCGCCATAAAGTGCAAAAGGATATTGACTCACGGCCGGATAATACCTCTCTTGTGCATACCCCAAAACGCTTCACACGAGATAACCACTCACCTTCTCCAACCATTTTTAGTGGCAGGCTGTTGATCCTAGATGGGGCCAGCAAATGATACTATCAATTTTTGGAAAAATTAAGGACAACGCAACATCAACGCACTTTCAATCAATCTTGACCACGTCAATGTCTACGTCGAAAACCTCGAGGACATGAGTCTGTTTTATCAGGATATCCTGAACCTTACGCCGGGATATCGCCCTTCTTTCTCAGGACCTCCCGGCGCATGGCTTTATGACGGATCCGGACGGCCAGTGCTACACCTATCCACAACATCAACAGGTTCTAACCGGATGCATCAGCATCTAGATCATATTGCTTTTCGCACAAACAACGTCGAAGAGGTCGTGAAGCAACTTGACTCGAAAAAGATTGAATACGAAGTCTACGAGGTACCCGAGGTTGATCTCATTCAAATTTTCTTTCGTGATCCGGAAGGTGGTCGCCTGGAAGTCAGCGCTACCAAGGCTTCTCAATAAATTTAAAACGGAATCATCTACCGAGAAAGGCAGGTGTGTCCTCTACGCTCAACAGCCTGTTATGTCTCGCCGTGAATGATCATATCCGCTGCTTTTTCCGCAATCATCACAACCGTTGCGTGAGTATTGCTGTTGACGATCTCCGGCATGATTGACGCATCAACCACCCGCAAACCTTCGAGTCCAATCACACGGCACGCAGAATCAACGACGCTGTTGTCGTCATCCGGCGAGCCCATTCGACAACTCGCAGAAGAGTGATGGGCGCAGCCAGCGTTAGCCATTAACCACGCTTTCAGATCATCATCTGACTGGACATCTGGACCGGGGAACGTTCGCGCTCCGCAAAACTCTGCAAACGCCCGCTGCCTAAAGACTCTTTCCATATGCCGTATCGCGTAAACCAGTCTTTGTTGGTCGTTTTGCTCCTGGAATAAATTAAAGCGTATTTCTGGGGCCTGACCTGGCTGAGCACTACCCACCCTAACCGTCCCCGCCGTGGAAAATTTCTGAAGCCCTATATGCGCCTGAAAACCATGGATAGTTTTTGGTTTCTGACTCGTTGGCTCGGTGGCCAAGGGAGTAAAGATTATCTGTATATCCGGGAAGGGTTGGTCCTCACTACTCTTAAAGAACGCGCCGGCGACAAATGGGCATGTACCGTAATATCCTCCGCGATCATGAAACCAGCGGATACCTTGCACGGCCTGACTCCAGCGGCGGGTCATATTGAGAATGCTGACTGGTTTCTTGCACGCATATTGCAGCACAACATCAATATGATTCTGGAGACCGTTACCAACGGCCGGTAGCGCGTGGGTGACATTAATATTGGCGTGGTGCAAAGCATCTGTGCTGCCGATACCTGAAACCTGCAGCAGGTGCGGCGTCCAAATTGCGCCGGCACATATAATAATCTCGCCGCTCGTGAAGGCTCGGTAGCTGCCGAGGCCGCTCCGGCATTCAACCGCAACAGCACGTCCATCTTCCACCTGAATCTTCTCTACCCTCGCGCTCGATTCCACCGTGAGATTAGATCGGTCCTGAGCCGGCAGAAGATATGCGGTCGCAGCACTGACCCGCTCACCCTGATAGATACTGTGGTCATAGGATCCGAAACCCTCCTGACAGACACCATTAAAGTCTTCAGAAAACCCGAATCCAGCTTGGACGCCAGATTCAATAAACGCAACATCCAACGGATTAGTCGGGGTTGTTTTAAAAACACTCAGCGGTCCATCATTACCCCGGAGTGTGTTGCGTGGTCCGTGGTATGTCTCTGATCTTTTAAAATACGGAAGTACGCTCTTATAGTCCCAACCTTCGCAGCCTTGATTGGACCATCTGTCAAATTCCACTGGATTACCCCTTATATGCACCATACCGTTGATACTTGAGGAACCTCCTATCACCTTGCCGCTAGGAACGAAAATCTGGCGTCCCTGAAGATTTGGCTCAGGTTCAGACCAGTTTTTCCAACAGAATCTATTAGACTGACTCAGCCGATCCATCGCCGCCATCGGCATCCTTAATCTCCAATGCTGACTGGCGGCTCCCGCCTCCAGAAGAAGAACCGAATTAGCTGGATTTAACGAGAGTCGATTCGCCAGGACGCAACCGGCCGCACCAGCGCCCACGATAATGTAATCAAAAGATCGGTTTGAGGGAGTAGCCATCGAATACTAAGACGCTCGTGTATTGCTACACAGCATTAAACCAAACTCGGATCAGACCTTCCCAAGATCAAGTCGTGATGATTTTCCAGTAGGTGTCTTTCGAACATATTCGGTCATTGCGAAATGAGAAGATGTCGACAACGCGCACATCAAAAGCCCCAGTGTCACGAAAATGCCCTATTGCCCTTGAGGTGCATAGCACTTTATCACCACAAAAGTACTCGTCAGACTCTTTCCACTCAATTGGGCCCTCAAGTCGCTTCACACGCTCGGCGACGATCTGACACGCCGCCTCGAACCCGCGGAGCACTCGGCCGTCAGGCGCATCAGGACCCTCGTAGTAGCTCCAGACGAAGTCCTCTGTTACGACTTTCCTTCCAGCTGCAACATCATAACTGTTGAGCGCCCGCCCAAACTGCTGCAGGGTGGCTTGTTTTGGATCTTCAACATTGGACATGGCGGGTAAAACCTGAATTTGCCAAAGAAGCGAACAATAACCGAACGGGGTTCAGGTCGCCAAACGGATAGTCGTTTCAGAAGCTGTGTTCGGGACCGGGAAACCGTCGCGCCCTGACGTCCTCGACAAAGACCTTGACGGCTTCGAGGACAGACCCCTTGCCTTCAAGAAAGTCCTTGCTGAACTTGGGGCTCTTCCTAGGGAAAAGACCTAGAACATCATATAGAACCAGGACTTGACCATCGGTATCGGGGCCTGCACCGATTCCAACTGTTGGAATCGAAACGCTGTCGGTAATACTTTTCGCAAGCTGTGCGGGGATAGCCTCAATAATCAGCAGCGATGCACCCGCCTCTGCCAGATTTCGCGCATCGCGCCGCAGTGCTTCCGCGGCCGACTCCTCACGGCCCTGAACCCGAAAGCCGCCAAGTTGATTAACCGACTGGGGAGTGAGGCCGATATGCCCGCAAACCGGAATTCCCCGATCAACCAGGAATGTTACGGTCTCGGCCATGGCTGTCCCACCCTCGATCTTCACCATGTGCGCACCCCCTTCTCCTACCAGGCGGACTGCATTCTCAAAGGCACTTTGGGGGCTACCCTGATACGAACCAAAGGGCATGTCTGCAACGACCAGCGCATCGTTACATCCTCGGGACACACACTGGGTGTGATAAAGCACGTCGGCCATAGATACCGGCAGTGTGGTCTCATGCCCCTGAATCACCATGCCAAGGCTGTCTCCGACCAATAAAATGTCGACGCCGGCTTGCTCCAGGATATGTGCAAAGCTGTAGTCGTAAACCGTGAGGCAACTAATGCGTTCGCCCCTGTCTTTCATTGCAGAAAGTTGGGCAACAGTTACTGNTGATCTGGTTGTCATATTTACTCACTGAAACACAGGAAATGAGACTCGGGACCGAATTATGCCGAANCAGTGAGAAGACAACCATACTCTGAAAACCCNGAGTATTTTCAGGAATCTAATCCGGGAGGGCCCGTGAGCAAGAGGCCATGCCCCCTACTATAATTTGAACTAATATCTTTCTCACTATTGCCCGGTTTATGAAACTGCTCTTCGACTTCTTCCCACTTGTCCTTTTTTTTGGGGCTTTCAAGCTCTATGACATTTACGTTGCCACGTTGGTCGCTATGGCCGCATCCCTGGCGCAAGTGGTTTTTATCCGTATTCGCCATCAGCGATTTGAAACCACTCACCTAGTGACATTGTTTGTGATTTTGCTCTTCGGTGGTATGACCTTAATTTTTCAGGACGACATGTTCATTAAGTGGAAGCCGACCATCGTGAACTGGATTTTTGCGGTCGTTGTATTGGGTAGCCAGTTCATCGGCAAACGGACTGTGCTGGAACGCCTCCTTGGCGGTCAGATGCAAATGCCCGCTAGAATCTGGAAAAAGGTCAACGTTTCCTGGGGTCTTTTCTTTTTCATCAGTGGACTACTTAACCTCTACGTCGCGTTTTATTTCCGAACCCATCTGGATGAAGCGGCGCGCACGGATTTTTGGGTGAACTTTAAGGTTTTTGGGCTTTTGGGATTGACACTTGCCTTCAGCATTATCCAGATGATGATCGTGGCACGATACATCAGTACCGAACCGGCGGACCCCTCCGATGAAAACCATTGACCTTATTGTTGATCTTCTGCGACAAAAATTGTCAGCAGAATCTGTAGAAATTGAAGACCAGAGTCACCTTCACAAGGGGCATGCGGGCGCTGCAGACGGCGGAGGTCATTATCAAGTTACAGTTATCGCCAGTTGTTTTAAGGGGCTCAATACGCTTGCCCGCCATCGCCTGATATACGAGGCCGTTGATCATCTCATGAAAAAAGAAATCCACGCACTCAGTATTCAGGCGTACAGCGAAGACGAACTGTAACGGAACACTCTCATGGCGATGTCCGATTCTTCAGGTGGGACCTTTCTCTACTGGCTTGCCATTGCCGGGTTGATGCTGCTGGGCGGTGTGCTATTTATTCACTTCGGCCTGCTCGTCCTCTTCCTGGAACAGGATGCGAGCCGGCTGTCGCTGGTGATACTGGCTGGCCTCATCATCGCTTCTGGTCATGCTGGGTACCGCTCGTGGCTGATGGACAAAGAGTTTAAGTGTGCGCGAAGTCTCGGCGCCGCTGACGCGACCCTGTCGAGTGAGGATCATTCATCCATTGCTACGAATTACCAGAATGCTGTGGCGACCGCTGTCGCGAATGGTCGAGAGGTTGCCGACCTGGTTAACCTCGGAACTGATCTCCAACAGCAGGTTCGCGCCGGGCACGCCAGCGGCTGGTTTGTTGCAGACCTCATGATCAAACTCGGTCTTCTCGGAACAGTCATAGGCTTCATGTTCATGTTGAGTTCGGTGGCGCAGATGGAGACAACCGATCTCAATGCAGCGAAGCTAATGCTGACCCAGATGAGTGGTGGCATGCGCATCGCACTCTTCACTACGCTTGCCGGGCTGAGCAGCGGCCTTATTCTGGGTATTCAATACCAGTTGCTCGACCGTGCGGCGGATCGCTTATTTGGCATCATTGTTACGATTGTGGATACCCAACATTTTCGTATCGCCAACCCTTCGACTGACCTTGATTAATGATCAGAAGAACCGGGGGTTACACCACTGATCCGTTTATTGATCTACTGTTCAATGCCCTGCTCGGATTTACGTTGCTCTTCTTTGTTTCCCTGGTGTATTTCAATCCGGAGGCTCGACAGGGGAAAGTAAATCTTAAAGCTGAGTACATTATTTCAGTTACCTGGCCCGAAGCGCGGACCGATGATATTGATCTGTGGGTACGTGATCCGCTCGGTGAAGTTGTCTCCTATCTGAAAAAAGACGCCGGCTGGCTCCATCTTGATCGTGATGATCAGGGCGCCGTCAACGATACCGTCGTCATTGAAGGTCGCGAGGTCATCTACCCAATCAACCAGGAACTTGTGACACTGCGCGGACTGATTGATGGAGAGTACACCGTCAATCTTTACTATTATGAAAAACGTGAGCTTCAGCCGATCGAAGTCCTCGTCAAAATCGAGCGCATCAATCCGTCGGTACAAACTGTTTTCGTCAAGCGGGTCATGCTTTCTAAGGTCGATGAAGAGCGTACTATCGTCCGATTTACCCCAACTCGTGATGGCACAATTGTTAACGTGAACGAACGCCAGGCAAGGCTAACGCCGTACCTTCTAGAGCCTGAAACGTGAGTAGCCACGTCGTCGTGCTGACCCTCGCTTACGCTTTTGTTCTCTTTGTTCTACTTTTACTGCTGATCCGCGCGCGGTTGTCGTTGACCCTACGGCTTTCGGTGGTGTTGGTAGCGAGCGGTTTCTACGTGTTGCACTATTTTTCCCTTGGCGAACTACAAGGGTGGCCCAGTGACTCAGCCCTTCCGGAAGAATTCACTCTGTACGCCTGGCGGGTCCAGGAGCCAAATCCAGTCGAGGCCCAATCGGGATATGTTTATCTTTGGGTTCAGACACAGGACTGGGATGCCCCACGCGCATATACCCTTCCCTACATCAGTGCACTGCATGACCGACTTGAAACAGCCGAAGCACGACGCCGTGAAGGGCATCTTCAGGAGGGGCGAATGGACGGGAGCGGCACAATCACATTCTCTGACACATCCAGACGGTTACCGGCAAAACAAGTTACACCGTCAGTACCGAAATCTTAGTGTTAGGTAGTTAGCGCTCGCTTTATCCATCTGGACGTGAGAGTCGACGAATTNACAACAGAACACCTCATAACAAAACTCACACCGTCGGGTCACGATAACGTTTAGGCAATTCCATCTGCTTCATCGTAAGTTCTTCAGCNCCNAATCCACCNCGNTCCAGGGTAANTGCCTGCTGGCCTGTGTACNCGATGGCCTGCTGGACCTCGGCGACGAGGAAATAAGCGCCACAAAT
The DNA here is from genome assembly GCA_002171735.1 of Proteobacteria bacterium TMED61. Classification (GTDB taxonomy): domain Bacteria; phylum Pseudomonadota; class Gammaproteobacteria; order Arenicellales; family UBA868; genus UBA868. Next base: position 6,841 of record NHDO01000020.1, read on the forward strand.
TACTGTCAACAGAAGCCGCTGGTCGTGGGGGCTCAGCGTTTCAAAAAACGCCCCAGGAGTTACAGGCTCACAGTTTTGGAAACGCTCCAGAATCAACACNANGTTGTCCCTTAGATCAGGACGAGACATCAACAGGCGATCGAGGGGCGCGCCGCCGATATCAACTTCAACTGCTGACGGCTGACGGTCATTGCCTGGCAGGAGTTCCTCGGACAAAACCGCGATCAGTCTTCTANAAGCGNCATCAATCATTTATAACCAATCTCATTGGTNAAAAAAACCGAATCAGTATTCAGAGCGAAAATTAATCAGGTGATCCGTCGCTCTTGCTGCTATCGCCGAGATGGTCGCAGCCGGATTTACACAGGAACTGGTGACAAAGGAACTGCCGTCAACAATCAAAAGATTAGAGATGTCATGACAGCGATTCCATTTATCTACTACGGAACTNCGAGGATCGTTGCCCATGCGACAGGTGCCCAAGGGATGCCAGCCAATCTCAGCGGCCAATGTTTGCTCGGCAACCTCATAAGCGCCCGCTTCACTGAAGGACTCTCGGGCTCTTTTTGCCATAAAACTTAACAATCGCTTGCTGTTTTCAGNAGTCNTGTAGNGGAGTCTGGGCAGTCCATCTCCATCCACATCAGAGTGTGCCGAATCAAGCGCTAGGAAATTGCGCGAGTCAGGCATGTCCTCTGCGACCATTCCCCAGAGCGCTGATCGACCCAACCACTTATCGACTCNGTCGTGTAGCGCTTTTCCAACCGGCTGAGNTCCATCGATCGGGTATAANGCNGCATTTAATGGGCCGCCTGTCGGGCTAAGATTCCACTTCGCACCCCGGACAAAATCGTGCTCTGGACGGCTTTCAGCGAACTCCATCGAGTAAATACTCTGTCCCCAGTGGCCCTGCCAACTGCTCATCGGCTCNTCGAAAAACCCGACCATCCGATTCATAGGATGCATCATTAAATTCTGGCCAACCACTCCGGAAGAGTTCGCGAGTCCATCGGGCCAAGCATTATCTGCTGACTTCAGCAAAAGTCGGGCGGTNCCGATAGCGTGCGCTGCGAGCACGACAATATCTGCCTGAATCTGTCTCGTTGNTCCAGATTCATCCACAAACAAGGCGCCCTCAGCCCGGCCCTGTTGGTTTGTCAGGATACGGACAACTCGTGCTCCCGTAACCAGTTTCGCGCCGGCCTCAATTGCGCTCGGCCAGATACTGCGATCAGCCGAACCTTTTGCGCCTTCGTTACAACCAGCCCGGCAGGTACTTCGCTGAACACAAGGCCGTCTCCCCTGGTAAGGTCGGGAAGTGATCGCATTACTGCCGGGCCACCAATGCCAACCGAGTCGATCATGGGCAGCAGCGACCTTTTCACCCCACGGCTGTATCGGGAGCGGTGGCATCGGATAATCAGGGCGNTCTGGNTAAGCGGGGTCTCCCGCCACTCCTGATACACCGATGTCTTCCTCGGTCTGAAGATAGTATGGTTCGAGNTCCTGATAATCGATNGGCCAGTCAGTGCCCACGCCATCAAGCGAGTAAGTAAAGAANTCACTGGGNAGAAAACGCATCCAGTGAGCACTGAACATGACTGTGCTTCCCCCAACNCCGTTAAACAACAGCGGCTTTATATCCGAGGTATCGTCCAAAATNGGATAGTCCGCCTTACCTCGTCGGATATTAGGATTCGCATTCCACGGCCCTAGTGCCTGTAATTCAAAATCAGGTTTATCCCCTGGATAAGATTCCAAGGGATTCCACATACCTTGTTCTAAACAAGTCACCTCAATTCCGGCCCGAGCCAGTCTCTGGGAAGTAATCGCCCCGGAAAGACCGGCACCAATTACGAGAACCTCAGTTCGTGGGAAACCTTNTTGCATCGAAATTACTTATCTCNGNNAGTCAGTTCACGATCGATTAANGANATCAGTTGATCTTGAAAATNNATCTCGGGCCGAATTTCACCAACCTCGTGCCCAGCAACATTTAAGACAGGGGANACGATCAATCCCTGTTCCGGGTCCAGNCAGCCCAAACCTGACAAAATAGCTCCCATTGCACATTCTGCAGCCCGCGAACNNCCGTCATCAATCTTCAACGCGATTCCGACACCNGCTTGAGGAATAGCACCACAATAAACGCCCTCCGCCCCCGTCTTCACGATAAACGCGCCATCTCCTGNCTCCATCGCCCGAGTGCACCAGCGTCCGGTTCCTGCCACCATGAACGGTTCGCGGATCATCGCGTGGTAAATCCGGTCTGCGGCTGACTGTCGCGCCGGTCCAAAGCCGNCCCCGGTAGCGAAACGCGCGAAGGCAAATGCCAGTGACTCTAGGGGAATTCCCACCACAGGGATTCCGCATCCGTCAATTCCGCCGGGTCTCCCGACGAGACTGACGCCGGCCATATCACCGACCAGATCAAGCACCGCNTGCTGNACCGGATGAGATTTCTTGATGTAACCTGCAGCGGATTCTCCGAGAAACTTAGCTGAACTCAAGAATCCGCAGTGCTTACCCGAGCAGTTGTTATGTGCCGGGCCCGGCGAGAGCCCACTCTCTATCAGGAGGGNCGTNTCCTTNCTCCGTCGCGGNGGGTGNGTGCCGCATTCGAGGACTTGCTCGTCAAACCCCAGTTGAGCCAGCCAGTTGCGCACTGCGTCGACGTGGCCGGGCTCGCCATTGTGAGACGCGCACGCGAGAGCCAGCTCTCTATCGGTGAGCCCAAACTCATCGGCCGCACCACTTTCGACTACAAAAACCGCTTGCAGGGGCTTGATCGCAGACCTCGGGTAGATCATNCGCCGGGTATCACCCATGGTTACAGCAGTCTGGCCATCGCCGTGAACTACCGCAACTGCGCCCCGGTGCCAACTCTCCACCATTTCGCCACGGGTTACTTCCACCAGAACCGGGTTTTCAATCACGACGGGTAAACTCAACTCAAGTCAACGACATTAAGCAAACTTCTCTCAATCCAGAAGATATACTATGTTCGCTCTCAAGCAAACTGACCAGATAAATCGACTCTGCCACTCGCGGCACGTGAAACGCACGCCCCTCAATGATCTGCACCATGAGCTCGGTGCCAAGATGGCACCGTTCGCAGGTTATGAGATGCCCATCCATTACCCGGGCGGGATTATCTCAGAGCACCACCACGTTAGAAGCCACGCCGGTCTATTTGATGTCTCACACATGGGCCAGATATGGGTCGGTGGTAAACANGCCGCGACTTGGTTGGANACNCTGCTGCCTGCAGATCTCATTAATCTTGAAACAGGTGTTCAGCGTTACAGTTTCTTGACCAGCGATTCAGGCGGTATCCTCGATGACCTGATGGTTTACCGACTCAAGGACGAGTACTGTCTCGTCGTTAACGCCGCGAATAAGGAGGCTGATCTTTTATTACTGCAAGAACGTGTGACGGCGGGGATGTTTATCGATCCTCGAGAGGACTTCGCGCTGCTTGCCCTGCAAGGCCCCCAAGCTGCAGCCGCGCTGGGATCAATTGCTCCAGCGGTCAAACATCTTGCTTTTATGACAGCTTCAGAGATACGGATCGCCGGAATCGAGTGCTGCGTCACCCGCAGCGGCTATACCGGTGAGGACGGCTTTGAGATCTCGACCCATGAGGCATCGGCCCTGGGGTTGGCCCGAGCGCTGCTGGCACTCGACGATGTCGAACCTTGCGGCCTTGGGGCGCGTGACACCCTGCGTCTTGAAGCGGGTCTGTGCCTGCATGGTAACGATATTGGACCTCGTACCTCTCCGGTCGAAGCCGGACTCAGCTGGGCAATTCCCGCCAGTCGAAGATCAGGAGGTGTACGCGCCGGAGCCTTTCCTGGCGCAGAACGAATTTTAAAAGAAATCGAGCAAGGATCCTCACAGAAGCGGGTGGGCATCCGGCCCCTTGGAAAAGCGCCTGTGCGCGCGCATGCGCGCCTTCTCGCGCCCGACAACACCTTGGTAGGCGAGGTCACCAGCGGAGGCTTTGGGCCTACCGTTGGAGCGCCTATTGCCATGGCCTACCTCCCCAGCACGTTCGCCAAACCCGGAACAACCCTTGAAGCGCAGGTTCGAAACAAAGCGCTTCCGGTGACTGTCTGTGGGCTGCCTTTTATTCCTCATCGCTACCATCAGAAAACGAAGGAGAAATAACGCTATGACCGACCTTAAATTTACCGCCGACCACGAGTGGGCTCGTGTCGACGGAGATATAGCCACTATCGGCATTACCGACTATGCACAGGATCAGCTCGGTGACCTCGTCTACGTCGAACTCCCCGAGACCGGCTTAAGCGTCACCGCCGGGCAGGAAGTCGTGGTAATTGAATCAGTCAAGGCAGCGGGGGATATCAAGTCACCTTTCAATGGGACCATCATTGAAGTGAATGAAAAGCTTAGTGACGAGCCAGAAAAAGTCAACGAAGATCCTACCGGGGAGGGTTGGTTTTACCGNATCCAGCTNAGTTCCGATGCGGACCTTGATTCTTTTATGGACGAATCTGCGTATCAGAATCTCGTCAATAGTCTCGACTGAGACTCCAAAGGAGCGCTAACAATGACCCAGGGCCGCGCAACACTGACCGAACTTGAGATGCATGGTGACTTTATCCGNAGACATATTGGACCNTCGGATGCCGATGTCGANCAAATGCTGGCCGAACTTGGNTGCACCAGTGTCGACGATCTGATCAACCAGGTTGTTCCCNNCGATATCGTCAGCGANCGTGCGCTTGAACTCGATGCTCCCCGCAGCGAGCGAGCTACTAGCACTTATCTCCGTAACATGCGCCACCGTAANCAGGTCTTCGTCTCCATGATCGGTTGCGGATATCACGGCACCGTGATGCCGCCTGTTATCCGAAGAAATGTCTTTGAAAACCCCGACTGGTACACGGCATACACTCCTTATCAAGCCGAGGTGAGTCAGGGACGTCTTGAGGTTCTGCTGAGCTTCCAGCAGATGATTGGAGATCTGACCGGTATGGGACTCGCCAATGCATCGCTACTCGACGAGGCCACGGCTGCGGCAGAAGCGATGAGCATGTGCCGACGCCTTTCAAAGTCCAAATCNAACGTGTTCTTTGTAGATCACCGAGTGCATCCCCAGACCCTTGCGGTCATCAAAACCCGGGCCGGATTCATGGGTTTTGAGATTCTAGTTGGAGAACCGGAAAAGGAACTGAATCGCCGTGAGTGCTTCGGTGTCCTGCTTCAGTACCCTNCCTCAACNGGGGGNCTGCACGATCTCAGCGATATCATCAAAGTNGCACACGAGAAAAATTCATTGNCCGTGGTGGCAGCGGATATCCTTTCTCTGGCCTTAGTCAAACCTCCNGGAGANATGGGCGCAGATATTGTTATCGGCAGTTCCCAGCGCTTTGGGGTTCCCATGGGCTACGGTGGNCCCCACGCGGCGTTTTTCGCNACGCGCGAGGCATACAAACGTTCGATTCCAGGACGCATTATCGGTGTGTCCAAAGACACCCAAGGCCGGCCCGCACTTCGGATGGCCCTACAAACCCGTGAGCAGCATATCCGCCGAGAGAAAGCCACAAGCAATATCTGCACCGCCCAGGTGCTGCTCGCCAACATCTCAACGCTATATGCGATGTATCACGGTCCTGAGGGCCTGCAAAGCATTGCTACCCGAGTGCATAGACTGACGTGCATTCTCGCGAAGGGCTTGACTCAAATCGGCTACCAAATTGTGGATACCCATTTTTTCGACACCATCGCGGTACACGTTCCGGGTCTTGCNGGAAAACTCGCAGCNCGCGCNCGCGAATCCCGNATTAATNTNCGGGTGATCGATGCAGATCATCTTGGNATCAGCTTGGACGAAACCACCAAGCGCGAAAANCTGCTNACGCTATGGAAAGTGTTCGACACCCACGCGCATCACCGTCTTGATATTGATGCCTTGGACAACGAGGTGGAGAGCGCTATTCCGCCTAGCCTTGTACGCACTACATCTTATCTTGAACACGAGATCTTCCACCGCTACCGGTCTGAGACCGAGATGATGCGCTACATGCGGCGCACTGCCAGCAAAGACATCAGCCTCGGTCGTTCCATGATCCCACTCGGGTCATGCACGATGAAACTCAACGCCACTTCGGAGTTGCTGCCCATATCGATTCGGGATTTCACCAATCTGCACCCTTTCGCGCCGCTGGAGCAGACCCAAGGCTACCAACAACTTTTCGAAGAACTCGANGATATGCTCTGTGAAATCACCGGATTTCACGCTATCTCGCTTCAGCCCAATGCCGGCTCNCANGGCGAATATGCCGGGCTCCTNTGTATCCGGGCATTTCACGAAGCCAATGGGCAGGGCCATCGCGATGTCTGCCTGATCCCTTCTTCCGCGCACGGAACCAATCCCGCCAGCGCAGTTATGGCAGGAATGCGGGTGGTGATCGTCGCCTGCGATGAGGATGGAAATGTCGACCTCAACGATCTCCGGGATAAGGCGGCAACCTGCCAGGAAGAACTCGCCGCGCTCATGATTACCTACCCATCCACCCATGGTGTGTTCGAGGAGCGTATCCGAGATATCTGCCAGGTCGTTCACCACCATGGCGGACAGGTTTACATGGATGGTGCTAACCTCAACGCGTTGGTGGGGATCTGTCGGCCGGCCGAGATTGGCGCAGATGTCGCGCACATCAACCTGCACAAGACGTTTGCCATTCCTCACGGAGGAGGCGGGCCCGGCATGGGGCCTATTGGTGTGCTATCGCATCTGGCGCCCTATCTGCCCGATCACGTCTTGGTGGAAGGGGTTAATCCGGCATCAGGAGGTCGAGCGACTATTGGTCAAGTGTCGGCTGCACCCTGGGGTTCTGCCAGCATCCTTCCGATCTCATGGGCCTACATTGCGCTGCTAGGTGCATCGGGACTGCGCCGTGCCACTGAAATCGCCATCCTGAACGCCAATTACGTAGCAAAGCGCCTAAACCCCTACTATCCTGTGGTTTATACCGGACACCATGGCCTGGTGGCCCACGAGTGTATCGTTGACCTTTCGCCGATCAAAGAATCTTGCGGAATCACCGTCGAGGATGTGGCAAAACGGCTAATGGATTACGGATTTCACGCTCCCACTATGTCCTGGCCAGTGCCCGATACCTTCATGATTGAACCGACTGAGAGCGAATCTCGCGATGAACTCGATCGGTTCTGCGACGCCTTGATTTCGATTCGAGAGGAAATCAGACAGATCGAGTCGGGGAAACAGGATGCTGAGGACAACCTTCTCAAGAATGCACCCCATTCGCTGCATCTTCTGACTCAGGGCGGATGGGATCGACCCTACCCCATCGAAGCCGCCTTTTTCCCGTCCGTTGCTACACGTCGCGACAAGTACTGGCCTCCGGTTGGACGCGTAGACAACGTTCAAGGTGATAAAACATTGGTTTGCAGTTGTCCGCCCATTGGCTATTACGAAGAGGAAGTCCATACACCGTGAGTAAATATGGAAGCACCGGCGCCGAACAAAAGGTCGCCCGGGTCCCCGTTAAGTTCGCCCCGACAGAACGTAACGAGAGACTGAAGAAACCCGCCTGGATCCGGGCGCGTTTTCCTGGCACCCCAGAGGTGGCACGCCTGAAGCAGGTCCTTCGTGAGCGCGGCTTGAATACGGTTTGCGAAGAAGCGAGTTGCCCCAATCTTGGTGAGTGTTTCGGCAATGGCACCGCGACCTTTATGATTCTGGGTGACGTCTGTACCCGCCGGTGCCCTTTCTGCGATGTCGCGCATGGCCGGCCGCAACCGGTCGATACCGAAGAGGCGGCGCGACTGGCGGAGACAGTTCGGCTGATGGGCTTAAGTTACGTGGTAGTAACCTCGGTGGACCGTGACGATCTGCGCGATGGCGGAGCGCAGCATTTTGCAGAGTGTATCCGTGCGCTGAGGGCCGCTTGCCCTGGACTCCAGATTGAAATTCTCACTCCTGATTTTCGCACTCGTAGCGGAAAAGCGCTCAATCTTCTGGGTACAGACCTGCCAGACATCTTTAATCATAATCTCGAGACAGTACCCCGCCTGTATAAACGAGTTCGCCCTGGCGCCGACTATCAGCATTCCTTGAACCTTCTCAAGACCTTTGGAGAACGTTTTTCCAATATCCCAACCAAGTCCGGTTTGATGCTGGGGCTTGGTGAAAAAATTGAAGAGGTTGAGTCTGTCATGCGGGACCTAAGACAACACGGTGTAAGGCTGCTGACCCTGGGTCAGTATCTTCAGCCTACCAAACATCACCTGCCGGTCGAGCGCTACCTGTCTCCCGCTGAATTTGAAGCACTCGCCAAGAGCGGCTACCGGATGGGCTTTTCTCACGTGGCATCAGCGCCCATGGTCCGTTCCTCCTATCATGCCGATCAGCAGGCAAGAGCGGCCAGTCAAGCTTCCTAAACCGGACAAAACGGCTTTTTCAGCGGTTTTCACGAATGAATCACCCTGACCTGATCCACACTGAAGACGAAGCTCGCCTGATGTGTAGTTAGCTTTGTTTGTTTTTTTTGGCTTTTTTGCTTCAAAAACACAGTGGTATCGAGTTAAAGTTCAGGTAACACTTGCGGTTTGGGTTTCCATGCGCTGCTTTTATTGCAGTGAACCATTGGAAAGCGCAGGTGATCAACAACCTACACTCACCAAGTGAGGGAGGAAATGTAATGAGACAAAAAACGACTGCTGTTCTGTCGGCTGCCGCGTTGGTACTTGGCATGGCCGGCACTGCGCAGGCAGGTACCCTCGAAGATGTGCAAAGTCGAGGCGTACTCCGCTGCGTCGTCAGCACCGGTATCGCGGGCTTTGCCCAACCAGACGCCAGCGGTGTCTGGGGTGGTTTCGACATCGATTTCTGTCGCGCTACGGCAGCCGCCGTACTGGGTGACGCAAGCAAGATCGAGGCCGTAACCTCCACCGGTAAAACCCGTTTCACCAAGCTGAACGCTGGTGAGGGTGACGTGCTCTGGCGGAACACCACGATCACGTTCTCGCGTGACGTCAGCGTCAAGCTTCGTTTTCACGGTGTGAACTACTACGATGGCCAGGGCTTCATGGTCAAAAAGGATCTTGGCGTTAGCAGCGCCAGTGAACTCGACGGCGCCTCCGTGTGTATCCAGACCGGCACCACGACCGAACTCAACTTGGCGGACTACTTCTCGTCCAACAACATGCAGTATGAGCCAGTTGCCATTGAAACCAACGACGAAGCCCGTCAGAACTACGAAGCCGGCCGTTGCGATGTCTACACGACAGACGCCTCTGGTCTCGCTTCCACTCGTTCTGCACTGCCTGACCCCGACGCCCACATGGTGCTCCCCGAGATCATCTCCAAAGAGCCTCTCGGCCCGGCAACCCGCCACGGCGACGACCAGTGGTCGGACATCGTGACTTGGGTGTTGAACGCCACGATTACGGCTGAGGAACTGGGCGTTAACAGCAGCAACGTTAACGCGATGAAAGGCTCCAACAACCCCGAAATCCGACGCCTACTGGGCGTTGATGGTAGTCAGGGTTCGGAGCTGGGTCTTTCGGATGACTGGGCATACCAGATCATCAGTCAGATCGGTAACTACGGCGAGATCTTTGAGCGCAACATCGGCGTAAATACCCCTCTGGGTATCGCGCGCGGCCTCAACGCTCTGTGGACCGATGGCGGGTTAATCTATTCGCCGCCCTTCCGCTAAGCCGGAAACTGCTGTTTCATGCTGTAACGACACCGGAGGCCCATCGGGTCTCCGGTGTCTCGCAGTGATTGGACTGCGCTAACCCTCCAATAAACAACCCCCCGCCTACGCAATGACCCAGTCGACACCGAGCGTCTCAAATCCCCTTTTGCAACTTTGGCGCAACAAGGAATCGCGCGGCGTCATCATTCAAATTTTCACGATGTTGGTGGTGTTCGCCCTATTGGCGGCTATTGCCCGNAACGTCGTTATTAATCTNGANGCGGTCGGNAAGGAATTNAGTTTTGGATTCCTTCTGNGGCCNGCGGCCTACGATATCGGTTTCTCACCCTTCCTCGAATACACCAATCAGTCTACCCACTTGCGTGCCGGGGTNGTTGGACTGCTCAACACGCTGCTCGTGGCCTTCTGGGGCTGCNTCCTTGCGACGGCACTCGGGTTTGTGCTCGGCATCATGAGGCTTTCCAGCAACTGGCTGGTCAATAAGGTTTCGTATGTCTACGTAGAGTTCATGCGNAATGTCCCAATACTGATCCACATTCTGGCCATTTATGCNTTGGTGGTCACGCTGTTNCCTTCCGCGAAAAAAGCCATCAACGTTGGCGCAGATGCATTTTTTCTTTCCAACAGGGGCTTTTATGTCCCTTCACCGGTTTTCGAAGATGGCGCCACGTTTGTGGGCATCGTCATCCTGATCAGTATTGCGCTGGTCTTCTTCTTTAAGCGCTGGGCGCGACGCGCCCAAGACCAAACCGGGAAAATTTACCCTGTCCTGTGGGTCTCGATCGGCATTCTCATTGCGCTACCCGGCATCGCCTTTGTCGCAAAGGGCATGCCGATCTCCTGGGATGTGCCAGTACTGAAAGGTTTTAATTTTAAAGGTGGAATGGCGATTAAGCCCGAATTTCTCGCGCTTTGGCTGGGTCTCTCGTTATACACGGCATGTTTCATAGCCGAGATTGTCAGGGCGGGAATCGCCGCTGTCAGTCACGGACAGAGTGAAGCGGCTTTCGCACTCGGTCTGCGACCCAACCGCACTCTGCAGCTCATCATTATTCCGCAGGCAATGCGGGTTATCGTACCCCCCCTGTGCAGCCAATATCTTAATCTGACCAAAAATTCGTCCCTCGCTATCGCTATTGGCTATATGGATATCACAGCCACTCTGGGCGGAATCAGCCTAATGCAGACGGGAAAGGAAATGGAGACTATGCTGATTGTCATGGGAGTCTATCTGGTGATCTCTCTACTGATCTCGGCATTTATGAACTGGTTTAACCACCGTATCAAGCTTACTGAGCGCTGAGGACGTCGCATGTCAGACAGATCNGCACCTTCNNNTTACGCTCCGGGCACCCACCCCGATCTCCCGCCACCAGTGCGCACCACTGGCATTGTTGGATGGGTTCGAGCCAACCTGCTCTCTTCGCCGCTCAATGTGGTTCTGACGCTGCTGTCTATCTGGCTCCTATGGACTATCCTGCCACCGGCGATCCACTGGCTCTTCACCGAAGCGGTCTGGTCCGCACAAGACAGAAAAGAATGCTGGGCCTTGATGAATGANCCCCGGGATGCCGCATGTTGGGCATTCATCCGTGGCAGTTTCGAGCTTTTTGTCTATGGTTGGTATCCCGAACCCGAACGGTGGCGGGNCAATCTGACTTTTATTTTGTTTATCGCAGCGATTGTTGGCGGTCTGCGGGAAAATATTCCNGGCAAGAAATACTGGCTTATCTTNGCTGCNGCCTTCCCCTTTATTGCTGCCTGGCTTTTGCTTGGGGGATTTGGGCTTGAGCCGGTGAGTACCAACAAGTTGGGCGGCATTTTGCTGACCCTGGTGGTTGCCGTAACAGGAATTTCNTTCTCACTGCCGCTAGGTATCGCGCTGGCGCTCGGACGACGCTCCAACCTTCCCGCATTGCGTGGTGTCTGTGTCATCTTTATTGAATTCATCCGTGGCGTTCCACTGATCACCCTTCTTTTCGTGGCNTCAACAATGCTGACCTATTTTCTGCCTCCGGGATCGACTTTTGATCTTTTGATGCGGGTGCTGATCATGGTCACACTCTTCGCTTCCGCNTACATTGCCGAGGTGGTCCGNGGTGGGCTGCANGGTCTNTCCACNGGGCANTACGAAGCCGCTGATTCCTTAGGCCTCAGTTACTGGAAATCTCATCGCCTTATTATCCTGCCGCAGGCGCTTAAGATCTCAATCCCGGGTATCGTCAATACGTTCATCGGTTCCTACAAGGACTCCGTATTGGTTCTGATTATTGGCATGATGGATATCCTCGGTCTTGGCAGAGCCCGACTGAATGACCCCGACTGGCTTGGCCTTGCACCCGAACTTTATATCTTTATCTCGCTGTTTTTCTTCATCAGTTGCTTTGCGATGTCACGTTACTCGTTGAATCTCGAAAAGAAACTGCACACGGGTCACTAGAAATAGCCCCAACCAGACGGACTCAAATCATGAACCAAGAAACGACGTCAGCCTCTACCCAGTCGCGGCTGGATCCCTCTGATGAAAAAGTCATTTCAATAAAAGGCATGCACAAATGGTTTGGCGACTTCCATGTCCTGAAAGACATCGATCTTCAGGTTGCCCGCTCTGAGCGCATTGTCATCTGCGGACCCTCTGGCTCCGGGAAGTCCACCCTGATTCGATGCATTAACCGCCTTGAAGAGCACCAACAGGGCTCCATCGTTGTTGATGGAACTGAACTTACCCAGGATCTCAAAAATATCGAGATCATCCGCTCTGAGGTCGGTATGGTTTTCCAGCAGTTCAACCTGTTTCCCCACCTCACGGTACTCGAGAACGTTACGCTCGCGCCGATCTGGGTACGNAAGCTCCCAAGGGCCGAGGCCGAGGAACAGGCGATGCAATACCTGGAGCGGGTGAAGATTCCCGAGCAGGCCGCAAAGTACCCGGGTCAGTTATCCGGTGGCCAGCAGCAGCGTGTCGCGATCGCTCGGTCCCTNTGNATGAATCCCCGAATCATGCTTTTTGATGAACCGACCTCTGCGCTTGATCCNGAAATGATCAAGGAGGTTCTCGATGTGATGATCGAACTCGCCGANAGCGGCATGACGATGCTCGTGGTGACCCATGAAATGGGCTTTGCAACGGCCGTTGCCGACCGGGTCATCTTCATGGACGGCGGTGAGATTATCGAGGAAAAACCNCCTGTGGAGTTCTTCGAACGCCCGGAGCATGAGCGAACCAAACTCTTCCTGAGCCAGATACTGCACCACTAGGCTTCCGACGACCAACTGCCGGGCGGGGTNCGGAACGCTTCCCTACCCCGCGCTTCCTAGCCCGGATATTCGTCCGNACGAACGGTCCCTGCATCCAGTCGACTATGGAGTAGGCTATTTCGTGGAAAATGCGCCAGCANAAACTCCATCTGATCNGCCAATATGCGGCGGCCCGACAGGTAGATGTACTCTGCATGCGTCGGCACAAAGGGAACCGCGAGCAGTTGCATTCCGGCCTCTTCAGGCAGACGGTTACCTTTGTGGTGATTACACCGCTTGCAGGCGGTTACGACATTCTGCCAAATATCACGGCCGCCCTTACTCAGAGGCTCTACGTGATCACGCGAAAGATCGGCGTTGCAAAACTGATCCCCACAATACAAACAAAGGTTTGCGTCACGTCGAAAAAGAGTAGTGTTGTTGAGTGGTGGAGCATAAGCCGGGAGGCGCTTCAGATGAGCTCGGGACTGTCCGGCGGTACATAGGATCGAGTGGATTGCCAGTGTACTTTGCTCACCCGAGCGGGCGTTGATGCCACCGCGCACGTGATAGAGCACGGAGCCCATTGGGTAGAGCACCTGCTCAAGGCAGTGGAGCCGGACTGCATCTTCGAAGCCAATCCATTCGACTGGCATTCCAGATACGTCGGTTCGTAACACCCTAAGGCTTGCGTCGATCATTACTCCTCCAGACCAGATGGGTCTTACTGTGCGTCAATTTACTGCTTTGATCAACCGCTACCGCAAGCCGTGGCTATACCGCTTAGCCCTGATCACTTTCCGGCAAATCAGTGGCAACTGTGTAACGAGCGATAGTCGCAATATTCCCCCTGGGATTAATGGAATTTTCGCTCAGGCCCGCCGAAGGCGCGCTACCGGGGCCTCGTCGATCGGGAGGTGAATGACTGCAGCAACCAATCCAAGCAGTATGCCTGCCTGCCACATAAGATCATAGGAGCCGGTCAGATCATAGATGTATCCCCCCATCCATACTCCGATAAAACTTCCGATCTGATGGCTTAAAAATACAAAGCCATAAAGGGTTGCCATGTAACGAATACCAAACACCTGAGCCACCAGGCCTGCAGTAAGCGGCACGGTCGAGAGCCAGAGGATTCCCATACTGGCCGCAAAAAGATAGATCACCTCAGTGGTCTTGGGCGACAGCAGGAAAATAGTCAGCACCAAAGCCCTTAATGCGTAGATCCCGCTAAGCCCGAGCTTTTTGCTGAACCGCTGCCCGAAGGCGCCGGAGAGTAGGGAACCGAATATGTTGAATATCCCAATCAGGGAAATCGCTAACGCACCGACCATGGGTGCCAGTTCAAGATCGGCAACATAAATCGGAAGATGGACAGTGATAAATGCTACGTGAAACCCACAGACAAAAAATCCTGCAGTCAACAACATAAATCCTCGGTGCGCGAAAGCTTCACGAATGGCACCGAAGCTATCAGTATGCACCACGTTCTCGTTACGGACGCGTGGGTCACTTGGGAGCGTAAATGCCAGCGGCACGATGAGGCAGACAGAAACAGCAGTGACAATTAGGGCTATCGGCCAACCGTACCCGCTGATCATTCCTTGTGTAATCGGTGAGTACAGCACCTGCCCTACCGAGCCAGCTGCGGTGCAAAGACCGATCACAAAAGTACGCCGCTCAACTCCCACAACCCTGAGCATCGCCGCTGTAGCAAGTGAAAATGCAGTAAACGCCACCCCTGTTCCCACCAAAACACCACCCGCGAGATGGAGTCCCACAGCGGTATCCACCATCGTCACACCGAAGGTCCCCACAGCATAGACAAGGGCCCCACCACTGATTACCCAGACCGGCCCGTAGCGATCCGCCAATATTCCTGCAATGGGGAGACACAGTCCCCAGAAAAGGTTTTGTAGCGCCATTGCCAGAGCGTAGGTCTCTCGCGACCAGCCAAGCGCTTCAGTGATCGGCCCAAGATAGAGGCCATAACTTGATCGCGCTCCAAACCCAATGAGCGAAATCAGGCAACCCCCAAGCAGTACCACTATTGGCGTCTGCCATCGTTTCATTGTCAATCGATAATCGGTAGATTTCATTCGTTAGTATCGGTAGAAACTTAATTTTTATTCTAGTGTCTAACCAAGATCATACCTGTCGATAACCTATTCAGTCATTACTCAAGCGCGACGATATAATCAATCACTACCGCTTGAATCAGCGTTACCAATACCACTAATTCACAATGGAAACTTTTTCGATTGACTATCCCAGAGTAGTAGAAACCTTTGAGTTTCTTCAAGACTGGGATGCGCGCTATCATTTCATTACCGAGCTTGGGGAAAAACTTGAGAATTACCCTGACGAGGAACGCATAGATCTTTATCTCGTCCCAGAGTGCATGAGCACTGTGTACATCCGGGCTATTCGTGGCTCTGGAGGTTTCTTCACTTTTCGTGGTGACTGTGACACCTCAACCGTGAAAGGCGTAGTCGCAATTCTGCTCGCAATGTTCAATGGGAAAACTGCGCAGGAAATAGAAGAGTTCGACGCAGATGCAGAGTTCGAGAAGCTTGGCCTGTTTGAGCACCTGAGCCCCAGTCGTCATGTCGGTGTTTACGCTATGGTGCAGCGGGTCAAGCGCCAGGTCAGCGCTATCGAACTAACTCAAGATTAGCCGCCTGCACCGGTTTCTCTATCCCGGCAGCGAACAACCAGCTTCTCAGCACGCACGCTCCCCGTTACGACTTCGACACGGTTACTGTCGAATTCCACCGGGAGTCCGGAGACAAATTCTGTATCACGGCACCAACTGGAAAACCCACAGAACCTG
>NHDO01000021.1 GCA_002171735.1 Proteobacteria bacterium TMED61
AGGCTTTGAAGTGTGGCCAGCACCTTCGCTGCCGCATCGTCCGGGGGATTGTTCTGTTGCTCTGTCATTTAGGCTCTTCTACACCATTGCAATGATGTCGATCTCGATGTTCATGTCTTCGTAGGCGAGATAGGGCATCGGGATACCGGTGGTCGCTGGGCCGGGCGGCTCGAAGTGTGCAAACCGTGCATGCAGGTTCTCTTTCCAGATGCGCTCGTCGGTATCGGCTTTATCGCCCGTGGCGTAGAAGGTGTTGATGCGAAGCACATTCCCAAAGTCGAGGTTCATCTCGGCGAGTACCCGCCGGATGTATTCCATTGCCATATTGGTCTGCGCCTTGAGGTCGCCCTTGTGCGCGACGCTCGCATCCGGATTAAGCGGGACCTGCCCGCCCAAAAAGATGAGATCACCGCAGCGGATGCCGTGGCGGTAGGGAAGATGCACTGTCCAATCCCAGTGATTATTTGGCCAGACATGAGTGCGCTCGAGTCTCGCGCCGTCGTGTCCGCGCATGGCCACCACGTCGTTGATGATCATCAGTCCTTCGGGACGAAGGGATTTCAGGCTGAGCCCGGTGGCCGCGGGGCCAGGCTCATGGTAGTAACTCGCTCGCGCCAGCGCGGGTGCCGCCCAGTCCTTGGTAGTTCCGGCTTCGACGTTGAAAATATTGGTCTTTACTGTGTCGTTGATGTCGGCACCGAGCTGTTGCAGCAGGCCGTCGATCCGGCGCACCACTGCGTGCGACTGACCAGTAAGATCGCCGGGCGCTTCGATAATGTCATGGCGTTGTGCAGTCACGCCGCTGGTGAAGCACATTTCGCCGACCCGAAGGGCATGGCTGAAGGGCGCGGGTGGGCCAGCCCAGTTGGGGTCCCAGGCGGCTGTGCGGGCGAGGGTCTCGCCGTTTTGGCCGCGCATGGCGATGGCCTCGATCTCAAAAAGCGGGCCGGGTGACATCATCGCCTGTACGGGCGCCACGGTGAGCGCGGGGCCGGGGCCAGCCAGGGGGCCGAGCGCTTTTGCGATCTGGTTTGCAACTGATTCAAAAGTCGCGCCTGGTTCGTCCACATAAAAAGCCCGCATCTGTACGAGATCCGAAACCGACATACCCCCCGCATCGAGTACGCCGATAAGGTCTTTAATCGCCGCGTCGATCTGGCCGTTAAGGTCGCCCGGGGCAATCACCTTTAAGGTGTTGTCGAGCGCCATTTGCCCGGTGGTGAAGAGCATCTCCCCGCAGCACACGGCCTGGCTATATGGCAAAGGCGGGTCAGTGACCCAGTGTCCAGGCGGATTGATATAGGTGCGTGGCAGCATGGCAGTGTCTGGTGAAAGTTTTGAGCTCGATGTGCTCCGCCGAGAAAGGAATCAGTTCAGTGGCACGCCTTCAAGGGTGATGCGGTGCATGATGCGCTGCTCGCCATGGTAGTCGTTGAGGGCGTAGTGCCAAGTGGCGCGGTTGTCCCAGAAGGCAATGGAGCCCGGCTCCCAGTGAAAGCGGCAGGTGAACTCCTGGCGGGCGCCATGGGCGTAAAGAAAATCCAGAAGCGGTTTTGATTCTTCGATTGTCCAGCCATCAAAGCGCACGGTGAAATCTGTATTGACGTAAAGCGCCTTTTTGCCCGTGATGGGGTGGGTGATCACCACCGGGTGCAGGGCGTCTTGGGTCGCGAGGTCCGGGTTGGCGAACCGGCCGTCCTCGTAGTGCTCGCGGTCGGTTGCGCCGTAACCAAAGGCATGGCGGCTCGAGTGCCAGGCCTTTAAGCCTCCGAGCATGTCTTTCATGCCGTCAGATAAAGATTCATAGGCAAGGTACATGCTCGAAAAGATCGTATCGCCGCCAACTTCAGGGACCTTGCGCGCATAAAGTATCGAGCCCATGGCCGGAATCTCATCGTAGGACTGGTCGGTGTGCCAGACGGCGCCAATGTTCTCTTTCTGGTCGGCTTCCTTTATGACCTGTGCAATCTGCGGGTAGTCCTCCAGAGGTTTGAAAAAACGGTTGATGTTGATCGTGCCCCAGCGCTCGGCCAAATCAATGTGCTGCTGCGGCGTGAGATTCTGGCCGCGAAAAAAGATCACCGAATAGCGGCCAAAGGCATCTTTTAGCTCATCAAGGGTGTTTTCGCTTAAATCCCTGGCGAGGTCCACGCCTTCAATTACGGCACCCAGCGCCGGTGACTGGCGCGTTACGCTGATCTTCCGAGGGATCGCTGGAGTGCTCATGGCAGCAAGTTTACCTGACGGCTTGTTGGGAAAATACGGTGGCGCTCTCCAGTAGAATCATTCTTACTCATTGCGGGGAAAGGTATGTATTTCGATTCAAGACTCTGGGCTTTCACCCGGGGCGTCAGGCTTCGTATTTTTGGTGCGGTGGCGGTGGGTGTGCTGGCCGTGCTTTTTGGGATCGCACGCCTCGCGCTTCTTGGCTGGCTGATCATCCGCGTCTTTGAAGGCACGCCGGTTCAGGAACTGGTGCTTCCTTTTATCGGCGTCGGCGTGGTGATGGTCGTGCGCGGCTGGCTGGAATACTTGCGGACCATGGTTGCTCACAATACCGCCGCCCGGGTGCAGGTGCATCTTCGGCAGGTAGTCTTTGATCAGGTCACGCGTTTAGGTCCGGCCCATTTTGGGCTTGAGCGCACCGGGGACGCCATCGTTGCGATGATCGAAGGCGTTGAGCAGCTCGAGATTTATTTCGGGCAATACCTGCCCCAACTAGCGGTCTCGATCCTCACCCCTTTTCTGATTTTTGCCGTGGTGGCATTTTTCGATGTGCCCATTGCGTTGGTCATGCTGGCCGCTGCGCTCTTCACGCTCATCGCGCCGCAAATTTTCCATCACTTTGACAGCCAGAAAAGCCTTGAGCGCGGGGAAGCCTACAAGGCCTTTGCTGCAGAGTTTCTGGATTCGGTGCAGGGGTTGGTTACGTTGAAGGCCTTTGGCCAAAGCACCGCCCGAGCCAAAAAACTCAAAGACACCGCGCACGCCCTGTTTAAATCCACAATGTGGGTGCTCGCGACCAACTCGCTCGCCCGGGGTATTACCGATACCGGGATCGCCCTTGGGGTGGCTGTGACACTTGCCTTTGGGGCCTTTCGGGTTGTTGATGGCGAGATGAGCCTTGGTGTGTTGCTCATGGTGCTGATGCTCGGGGTCGAGGTCTATCGGCCACTGCGCGATATGCGTTCGCTGATGCATAACGGTATGCTGGCGCAGTCTTCCTCGCAGACGATCTTCCAACTGATGGATGCCAAGCCGATGGTCAACGAGCCAGAAGCGCCGGTATCGGTTCAGGAACTTGCGCCCACCGTGTCTCTTGAAGGGGTGCGTTTTGCCTATCCGGGCGGACGAAGCACTACGCACGAGGGTTTGAGTTTCAGTGTGGCGGCTGGCGAGCGAGTGGGCTTTGTTGGCCCAAGTGGTGCGGGTAAGTCTTCGATCGTACGGCTGTTGCTGCGTTTTTATGATCCCGACGCGGGCGTGGTGAAGATCGGTGGTCACGACCTTAAAAGCCTGCGTCTTACTGATATCCGTGACCAGATCGCGGTGGTGAACCAGGATACCTATCTTTTTCATGGCACGGTCGCCGACAACCTGCGGGTCGGTAGCCCCGATGCCACAGCCGAGGAACTCGAGCAGGCTTGCCGCGCGGCCAACGCGCATGAGTTTGTTTCGCTGCTGCCCCAGGGCTACGACACGGTGATCGGCGAACGCGGTGTCCGGCTCTCAGGCGGTCAGCGACAGCGTGTTGCAATCGCCCGAGCGATTTTGAGAGATGCACCGATCCTGATTCTCGACGAAGCGCTGTCGGCGGTGGATGCCGAGAACGAATCAATCATCCAGGAGGCGCTCGACCGACTGATGCGTGGGCGCACCACATTGATCTTTGCCCACCGGCTCTCCAGCGTGATCGATGCTGATCGCATCCTGGTGCTGAATGAGGGCGCCATCGTCGAAGAGGGTGCCCATGCCGAACTGATGGCCGAGCGTGGCATGTATCACCGGCTGATGGCGGCACAGGCAGAAGAAAGCGCTGGCGGTACGATCGAGGTCGACCCCTCGCGTGGACGCAAAACGGAGCAGATGCCGACCTACAGCGAGGAAGCGCAGTTCGCGCCGACTGATGCCATCGTCAAGGCGCAGGGGCTTGGCTGGCTTGCTGCCGCGCGTGAACTCATGAAGTACATCGTGCCCTATAAAGGAAGGCTGGTGATGACCTTTGGTTTTGGGGTGACGCGGGTACTGGCCTATACCGGAATCGGTGTGGTCGGCGCGCTGGCAGTGCGCGCCGTCAAGACGGGTGAACCTTTTGTGGACCTGCTCATTCTGCTTGCCGTTATGGCGCCGGTGGCCGGGGTGTTTCACTGGCTGGAGTCCTGGATCGCTCATGACATGGCCTTTCGGTTGCTGGCCGAGATGCGCATCGCCCTCTTTGAAAAACTCGACCGCTTGGCTCCGGCCTACATGGTGCGAAGGCGCACGGGCGATATGGTCGGTATGGCGACGTACGATGTCGAACTCGTGGAGTATTTCTTTGCGCACACCGTGGCGCCGGCGTTCGTGGCGGTGCTGGTCCCGGCACTGGTGATGGGCGTGCTGTTTTATTTTGGGTGGATTATGGCGTTGGTGCTGGTGCCGTTTCTGGCTGTGGTGGCGCTCAGCCCCTTTTTGCTCAGAAAACGGGTTGATGAGATGGGCTCCCGGGCGCGCGAAGCGCTGGGCGAGTTGAATGCCCATGCCGTTGACAGCGTGCAGGGCCTCGCCGAGGTGATCGCGTTTAACTATGTAGACGCGCGTCGCGCAGAACTCACCGAGCGCACCGAGCATCATCACCGAATCCGCCTGCCTTTCTTTTCTGATCTTACGGCCCAGAGTGCACTGCTTGAGGTGGCGACTGGGCTTGGGGGTCTCGCGGTCATCGTGACAGGCGCAGTGCTGGTCAACGCAGGGTTGCTTGAAAGTGCGATGCTGCCGTTGTTGACGCTCCTGGCAATGGCCGCTTTTTTGCCGATTTCAGAGATTTCGGAGGTCAGCCGCCAGCTTGCCGATACGCTGGGCTCGACACGCCGGCTGTATGCCGTGGAGCATGAGCCCGTGCCGGTGAATGATGGCCCCGGGGTAACCATCGACCGTCATGGCGGGGGTGTACCGATCGAGCTCAACGCCGTTGATTTTAGGTACGAGACCGGCAACCGCCCGGCCCTTGATGCCGCGGCCTTTCATGCCGAGGCCGGCAAAACCATTGCACTCGTCGGCCCGTCTGGTGCCGGCAAGACGACGATTGCGCACCTGCTGATGCGTTTTTGGGATCCCCAGAAGGGCGCGATTACCCTCGGCGGCCACGACCTTCGCGATTATCGACTGGATGATCTGCGCAGGCAGATCGCGCTGGTCGCACAGGACACGTTCTTGTTCAACGACACGCTGCGCGCCAATATTCTGATCGCCCGGCCCGAGGCAAGCGAAGCAGAACTTGCCGCGACACTTGAGCGGGCATCACTGAGTGAACTGGTAGCCGGACTTCCTGACGGACTCGAGACCATGGTCGGTGAACGGGGCATGCGGCTTTCCGGGGGGCAGCGACAGCGTGTTGCGATCGCCCGGGCGTTCCTCAAAGATGCCCCGATCCTGATTCTCGATGAAGCAACATCGCACCTTGATGCGGTCAACGAGCAGGCGGTGCGCCAGGCGCTGGAAGAACTTATGGCCGACCGCACGACGCTGGTGATTGCACACCGGCTATCCACGGTGCGCGGTGCCGACAAGATCGTGGCGCTCGATCAGGGTCAGGTGATCGAGAGCGGGACTCATGACGAACTCCTTGCCCGCGGCGGCCTTTATGCCCAGCTTGTGGCGCATCAGTTGGCAGGCGCTGCGGGGCGGCGGGGCGGATGATGTTTTTTACTCAACATGGCCGTGTGCCACGCTGCTTGAGGGCCTTGTTAAAGTACCGCTCTGGGAATTGAGAGAGAAGCAATGAGGTTTAATCCTGACGCCGTACGCGATCGCACACTGCCGATTCAACTCAATGGCGGCTGGCGGGAGTCGACTTCAGACACATCAAGTGACCACTGGTGAATCAGGTGCCTGACTCAAAAAAGGAAACACTTGTTGAGTCGGCCTATCAATGGATACGCGAGGCGATCCTGGATGGGAACATACAGCCTGGAGCAAAGTTGATCGAGCGGGAGCTCACCCAGACAACCGGAGTAAGCCGGTCAGCGCTAAGAGAGGCGCTAGCAAGTCTTGATGAAAAGGGTCTAGTTCACCGTGAGCCCTATCGGGGTTACCGGGTTACTAATTTAACTAAGAAACAGGTACAGGACCTTTATGAACTTCGCGAGGTAGTCGAGAGTCAGGCAGCCGAGCTTTTCACCCTGAGGGCAACTGATAGCGACCTTAAGGACCTATCAGTAGCGTTCCGCTATCTGAAGGACAACATATTTCATCAGGATATGGCTGTCGTTCGAAGAGCAAAAGTTAATTACTATAGTGTTATCTATGCGGGTTGTAAGAACGTTGAGCTTGAGCGCGCATTGTCAAACTTAATTGAGCGAATTTTCTATCTCCGGGGACGATCTCTACTCGCACAAAGCCGTCGCAAGAAATCTCTTGCAGAGTTCAAAGCGTTAACAGACGCGCTGATTCGACGGGATAGGAAAGGAGCGAGGGAAATCACCCATCAACATCTAAAGGCGGCTAAAGAGGCGATTCTGTCAACTTCATTTTCGGAAGAGCCGCCTGACTGATTGCTCGCGCGTATTCAGATGGTTTCGCATAAGGCATCCGAGAGACCCCAGGAAGCCTGGCGACCGGGATACAGTTAGATCAGAAAGTTAGTGGTTCATAGCTAACGGTAACGCAGTAGGAAAAAGCAATACAACAAGTCGAGGAGTTACACCATGTCTGATCATGAAAATGGCGGTGATAACCGGCGGATTTACTATGGTGTTGCTATCGGCATTCTGATGGTGCGGACCTATTTCACCCGCTACCTTGGGGACATTGGGAACGCGGCTACTTGGGAATTCCCCGTGAGCTACAAGATCGTAGAGGATGCGATACCGTCGAAAATGACAGATCTGCATAATGCCAGTCTGCTGGAACCATTTAAAGTCGCAGCGAAAGAGCTGGTCGCAGAGGGTGTGAGCGGGATTACTACAACCTGCGGCTTCCTCTCGATATACCAAAATGAACTCGCGGACCACTGTGGCGTTCCCGTTGCGTCCTCCAGCTTGCTGCAAGTTCCGTTCGCCCAGACGATCATCGGCACAAAGAAACGCGTCGGTGTAATGACCTACAACGGCAGCGTTCTTCAAGGTCCTTACCTTGAGGCGGTAGATGTACCCCAAGATACGCCGGTCAAAGGTATGCCACAGAACTCAGAATTTGTGCGGTGGATCAACGATGGCGATGTGTCGATCTCATTCGACACCTTGCGCGAGGAGGCCCTTGTTGCAGCGCGGGAGTTTCAGGCTGAGTATCCTGATCTCGGCGCCGTCGTATTGGAGTGTACTAATTTGGCTCCGTTCTCAGCCGATATCTCAAGCGAATTAGGTTTGCCAGTCTTTGATTGTGTAACGTTGGTTAACTGGCTTCACGCGGGTTTGAGGCCGCAACGCCGCGAACCGGGAGTATAAGCCCGCTCACTTCGCAATGAGGTCACCAATCAGTCGCAAAGCATTTCTCTAAGATCTTTGTGGCAGGGCCGGTAGATTGGCTTTTCGCGAGAGTGTCTGGTTTCGCTACCATCGTTTGGCATGAGCGAACTCACGTGCACCATGGGCAGACCCATGATTTACCGGTTTGCCCTTTTATTTATAAATTGTATACAATTATTTAAGGCTAAAGTGACACCACAATGAAATTTGATATTAAGTCAGTGCACGGGCAAGGGTTACCCATCTTTATCAATGGTGAGTGGCTTGATGCAGGTTTGGGCGCGCAATTGCCAAGTCTTGAACCCGCGACAGGGCGAGAGTGGTACCGCATCACTGATTGCACGCCAGCCGAGGTAGATCAGGCGGTCGCGGCGGCCCAGGCAGTGCTTCAAGTCCCCGAGTGGGGCGACATCACACAGACCCAGCGCGCGGGGCTGATCTTCAACCTGGCGGCGCTTATCAAGGAGCACGCGCCAGAACTGGCACTGCTCGAGGCGCGGGACAACGGCAAGATCTTGAAGGAGACCACCGCGCAGATCTCCTATTTGCATGACTATTACCGGTACTTTGCCGGCATGGCGGACAAGATTGAGGGCAGCACGATCCCGGTCAACAAGCCCCAGGTGCTGAACTTCACTCGTCACGAGCCCCTGGGCGTGGTGGCGATCATTACGCCCTTCAATTCACCGCTCAATATCCTGAGTGTTTCTCTGGCACCCTGCCTCGCTGTGGGGAACACGGTTGTTGTTAAGCCTTCAGAACACACATCTGCCAGCACCATTGCCTTTAGCGAACTCGTCAAAGCTGCGGGCTTTCCTGATGGCGTCTTTAATGTGGTGACGGGCGCGGGTGCTGGCGCCGGCCAGAGTCTGATCAGTCACAGCGGGATTTCCAAAGTGGCGTTTACCGGCGGCAGCGATACGGGCCGGCGAATCGCGGCCAGCGTTGGAGACAGTCTGACCCAGGCCAATCTTGAGCTTGGCGGCAAGTCTCCGCACATCATCTTTGCCGATGCGGATCTCGATCGCGCGGTCAATGGTGCGGTGGCGGGAGTTTTTGCTTCGGGTGGGCAGACCTGTGTCGCCGGCAGCCGGATCTTTGTCGAAGAAAGTATTTATGAAAAAACGCTTGAGCAACTGAAGGCAAGCGCACTTGACGTAGTGGTAGGCCACCCGGAAGAGCCCGCAACGCAGATGGGCCCGCTTGCGACCCGAGATCAGCTCGGGAAAGTCGAGGAATTTGTGCGTTCTGCCGAAGAAGAAGGGGCGCAGCTTGTCTGCGGTGGAAAGCGCCTTGAAGGCAGTCCCTACGGCGACGGTTTTTATTTTGCGCCCACGCTCTTTGCGAATGCCCGCAATGACATGCGCTTTTGCCAGGAAGAGATCTTTGGCCCCGTGGCCGGAGTGATTCCTTTTTCCAGCGAGGCCGAAGTCATTGCACAGGCAAACGATACGCGCTTTGGCCTGAGTGCAGGGTTATGGACGCGTGATCTTGATCGCGCGATGCGCTGTGTGGATGCCATTGATTCGGGGACGGTGTGGGTCAATACCTTTCGCAGCGCGGCAATGATGTCTCCCATGGGTGGTTTCAAGGACAGCGGTTACGGCAAGCACAACGGTTTTGCCTCGATCCGGGATTTCTCAAGACTCAAGAATGTGGTGGTGGACTATTCTGGTCAAAAACAGGATGCCTTTGTTGTAAAGCTCAGATAACTGTGGCCCCACAAGCCGGGTTATCCATTTGCGGTTGAAAAACTGAATAAGTGAAAGATTCGACGAAAATCTATAGCGAGATTCTTGGGTGTGAAGCCTCGGAGAAGAATCATCAGACCGTAGTGTTGATTCATGGATTATCTGGAGCCTGCGCTTTGTGGGATCCGGTATCGGATGTATTGCGCCAGCGTTTTCAGGTAATTCGTTACGATCTTCGGGGACACGGTGAGAGTGGTTCACCCGAAGGCCCATGGACGCTCGACGATTTCGTGGCTGACCTTCTTGAAGTGCTGAAGCACTATGAGATTTCCCGAATCCATCTTGCCGGTTTTTCAATTGGTGGGCTCATCGCGCAGCGTTTTGCAATCGATCACCCGGATAAACTCGAGCGCCTTGCGATCGTGAGCGCGGTTGCGGGACGCACATCAGAAGAAAAGGCCAAAGTGGCGCAGCGTCTTGAGAACATCCGTGAGGGCCATTACGAAGTCAACATCGAGGCATCTTTGGAGCGGTGGTTTTCACCGGACTTTCGGGAAAAGTATCCGGAACTGGTCGAAAAGCGTATCGCCCTGTTACGCAAGGTTGGTCGGCAGAGCGGTTACCTGGAGGCATTTAAAGTGTTTAACACCAGCGATCTCGCCGATGAGTTACACAGGATCAGCGCACCCACGCTGGTCATGACGGGTGAAGAGGATCCGGGATCCAATCCCCGGATGGCAGCACTGATGCATGCGCNGATTCCCGGATCAAGNATGGAGNTCCTGTCGGGACTGCGTCACAGTCTGCTCGTGGAAGCGCCCGGTCTTGTGGCTGAAAAACTTAACNGATTTTTCCTGGAGGAATCGGTTTGAAATTTCATTTGGTTATCAACATGGAGCGCATGGATGCTTCTTCTTCNTATTCGGAAGTGGCGCGCCACGTGACCGAGATGGTGCAGATAGCCGAGGAGGCGGGTTTTCATATTGTCTGGTCGGCAGAGCATCACGGTATCGAGATGACCATCGCGCCTGACGCCTTTCAGATCCTGACTTGGCTTGCCGCACACACCTCGCGGATCCGCTTGGGAACGGCGGTAGTGGTGTCGCCGTATGCGCATCCCGTNCGGGTGGCNGGACAAGCTGCGCTTTTGGATGTTTACAGCGATGGCCGTCTGGATCTTGGGTTAGGTTCCGGAGCCTATCAATGGGAGATGGACCGAATGAAACCTGGCCTTAAACAACAGGAAGCACATCTTTATACACAGGAGTTGTTGCCCGCGGTGCGGGCCTTGTGGGAAGGGGACTATACCCATGAGGGCGAGTACTGGCAGTTCTCGCGCATGACGTCTGTCCCGAAGCCGATCCAGGCATCTACGCCTCCGGTCTGGATTGCGGCTCGGGCACCGGTGACCTTTGAGTTCGCCATCAAAAACCATTGCAACATCATGTCCTGGGCACTGGCCCGGCCTTTTTCCGAGGTCGAGCTTTACAAGCAGAACTTTGAGACCGCACTAAAAAATAATCCCGGTATGCCCCGCCCGGTCTTCGCAACCATGCGCCAGACGGCCGTTTATGAAAAGGCTTCAGATGTGGATCCTTACCTTGATGCCTTTATCTCTAAAACGGCCCGTTTTGAAAACCTCTTTAAGAACATTGCTGATGTAAAAGAAGGTTTTCCCGAGCAGGTCGATCTTTCCACNATCGTCGGGGAGGATCGCTTTAACCGCAAAGNACTCCAGAAGAATCTGATGTTCGGTACACCCGATGAAGTGCTAGCCAAACTCGAGCAGTACCAGGCGATCGGGGTTGATGACTTTATCTACAACGCGAGTTACGGCCTTGATCGGGAAAGACAGAAAAGCTCCCTCAAACTTTTCTGCCGGGAAGTGGCTCCGGCCTTTCGCTGAGCGTCATGGTGCAATTAGGCCGAGTCCCGGAAGGCGGCCGGGGTTTGGCCCAGTCATTTCAGGGGNAATGAGTCCCGCAAAAAAGTGTGTCGCGGCCAACGTTGTTGCGGGATAGGTCCCACCAAACTCAAGTGAATTAGAGGTTTTATTGTTAACTATTTGATGTGTGTCGGCTTAGTTCAGATTAACGGAACTTATTAAAAATAAAAGGAAATTTTGGNATTTAGGGGTGAAAATAGGTTAGCGTTTTGCTAACATNAAAGTCTAGATGTAATCCTCCTTCCTCCTCGGTATTAGTCCCGGGTNTTCCCGGGACTTTCTTTCAGTCAGTACACATTATTNANTCCTGACNGANNTGCCTCTTGCCGGTCGCGGCAGTGGCGTCGACAATGTTCGAATGATCGAGTCCCGAACGCTNCTGATCGTGGCCCATGTGCCATCTGACAATACCCAAAGGTTGCGCGACGCANTTGAAGCGGGCGCCGTATCGGCTCAGGCGGAGTNCGTAAAGCTTGTGGTGAGAACNCCGTTTGAAGCNAACGCNGATGATGTGCTCGCCGCGAAGGCNCTGGTGCTGGGTACCACCGAGAATCTTGGATACATGAGCGGGGCGCTCAANGACTTTTTTGACCGCGTGTATTATCCCTGCCTTGATGACACCCGCGGCTTGCCTTATGCACTTTATATCCGCGCCAAGCTTGACGGCACTGGTACCCGTCGCGCGGTCGAGTCCATCGCGTCCGGTCTTGGGTGGCGCGCCGTACAGGAGCCGATGATCTGTCATGGCGAGTGGCGGGAAGATTTCGCTCGAGATTGCCACGAACTCGGTATGGCCATGGCCGCCGGTCTTGATGGAGGAATTTTTTAGATAAAAAAAGACCCCGGTAAAGGCCGGGGTCAATACATAGGAGGAGGATACAACNCGCGCACTATGCTCCGGACAGCGTCAACGAAGCGTGAGGTCTGCCCTGCGTGTTCTACAGTTCCCAGATGNCTTCGCCCGCGGTGACCTCAGGCATGGATGTTAAAAACGGCGCCATGCGCCCCATGATGGCCTGGATCTGTGGCTGCGCAGCTTCAGCAACTGCTTCACTCGCATAGCGCGAGATAATCATCCCCTGACCTTCCTCGACGACGCAGGAGTGGACGGTTTCAAGACCATCAATGGCATTCAGTTCATCGCGAAACGTGTCAGCCAGGGCTAGAAACTCGTCGAAGCGCGCTGCATCAAATCCATAAGTTGTGACGCGGAAATACATGTTTTACCTCCTTTTGATGGTGGAAAGGTCACTTTAGCAGACAACCCGATCTTCTGCGCCGTCACGAAAATTTCATTTCTAATCAACAGTCTGCTCACATAGCTGCGGGCATGATTCGGAGATAACTTAACTCAACCCAGAGCATTTCTAATGACACTAAAAAGTTTTCTGGCGGCGCTCGCTGCCGTGTTTGCAATTTCAGTCGCACAGACCGCAAGCGCTTCTTCCTGCGGNGGNGGNGATCATGACCACAGCCATGGCGAAGGCTACACCGTGATGGACAAAGCCGCTGCCGACGGCAACTTTTCAACCCTGATCGCGGCAGTTGAGGCGGCGGGTCTGCAAGAGGTGCTGACTGGACACGGGCCCTTTACCATTTTCGCTCCGACCAACGCCGCCTTCGCTGCGCTACCTGAAGGCACAGTGGAGAGTCTCTTGATGCCCGAGAACATTGATCAGTTAAAGGCGATCCTGACCTATCACGTACTGCCAAAAAGTGTGATGTCGTCCCACATCAGAAATGGTGACAACTATGTCAGAACCGTCGGCGGCAGTACGTTGAATGTCGAAAAAGAGTATGACGAAGTGATGATCGGTTCCGCCAGGGTGGTCGCGGTAGATATTAAAGCCAGCAACGGCGTGATCCACGTGATCGACGAGGTATTGTTGCCCAAGTCATAATCCTCGCTGTAGGGCACGAGAAAACCGGGGCTTGCCCCGGTTTTTTTGTAAAGTCTCAACGCCATGACTGAATCTAATAGTTCGACCAATCAACTAGACGAAGCCCGGTGTTGGCTGGTTGCGGCACAGCGGATTCTGGTGTTGACCGGGGCGGGACTTTCTACCGCGTCCGGCATACCGGACTTTCGGGGTCCGCAGGGCATCTGGACCCGCGACCCCGACGCTGANAAACTCTCGGATATCCACTATTACGTAGCGGATTCGAATATCCGAAGAAAGGCTTGGTTGTCGCGGCGGGATTCGCCGGTATGGCAAGCGCGCCCGGGATTGGGTCACGAGGTGTTGGCCCGCTTTGAACAGGGTGGACGGCTCGATACGCTGGTCACTCAGAATATTGATGGGCTCCACCAACTAGCTGGTAGTTCGCGCGAGCGGGTGATCGAGATCCACGGTACGATTCGAGAAGTCGCCTGTCTTGGATGCACCTATCGCGTGCCGATGCAGGAGGTGTTAAAGCGTCTTGCCGCGGGCGAGGAAGATCCCGACTGCCCTGATTGTGGCGGGATCCTGAAGTCAGCGACGATATCTTTTGGTCAGTCGCTTGTTGCGCGCGATCTTGCTCGTGCTGAACAGGCCGCCCGCGCCTGTGATCTGCTGCTGGCCGTGGGTTCGACGCTGTCCGTGTACCCCGTCGCGGGACTGGTGCCGATTGCGAAAGAGTCCGGCGCCAGGATTGTGATTATGAATGGAGAACCGACTGCAATGGATGACATAGCCGACGCAGTACTTTTGGGCGATCTCAACGAAGTGCTTCCGCGGGTGCTGGCCGGGACTGCACACCAATGACNGANCTTCAGGCGCATGTAAAAGTGTGTTGCATGGCATCGATCGACGAAGCCCNCCTTGCTGCCCGATTGGGGGCGAGCGCCGTCGGACTGGTAGGCGATATGCCATCCGGCCCCGGTGTCATTGGTGCACAGGCGGCTGCCAAGATTGCCCGCGAAGCGCCCACTGGCCTGGATACCTTTTTACTGACCAGCGGTGAACGTGCGGCAGATATTGCGAACGAACTTGCGGTCTGCCCGGCAAGCACGGTCCAGATCGTCCGGCATATTGATCCNGAAGAATATCCAGCGCTCATTGAGGCAGTGCCNCAGGTGCGCCGGGTACAGGTCNTCCATATTGAAGACGAAGGCGCGNTGACACTTGCCACGCGGTACACGCCCTTTGTGCACGCCTTTCTTTTGGATTCAGGACGCACTTCGGGGGCAATACCCCAGTTCGGCGGTACCGGCAACACCCACGACTGGAGCATCAGTGCCCGTTTTGTTGCGCAGACGGAGTTGCCGGTTTATCTCGCNGGNGGTTTGAAAAGCACCAACGTCTACGAGGCAATTACCCAGGTTCGTCCCTATGGCGTGGATCTTTGNACCGGGGTGCGCACGAATGACCAACTCGACGAGGTCAAGTTGGATCGTTTTATGTCGGAGGTTCGCCGCGCCAGAGAAACACTTGGCAATTAGATCGTATCCCGGGTTCAGCTCGCGACCCACGCGTAAATCACCAGCGNGGTGCACACCAANGGCGTGATTNTGCAGCGAAGCTGCCAGTAGCCAGCGCTGATCAGNCCGAGCCTTTGCTGGCGGTGATCGAGCAGCAACTGGGCGGCGAATAGCGTCGTAAGCGCTAGTACGCCGACTGGGGTACGACCCCACAGCGCCAGGGCNAAAACGGCTAGCGCAAAAAGGTTGCTCCCCNTAAGTGACGCNGCATCGGAGCGCGNAAGTGCACTGCCCCACTGCGCTCCAGCCATAAAGGCGCCGATGACGACGGNATAACTCCATAGCCAAGTGTCGGGTGCGATACCGGGCAGTGCAATCCAACCGACCTTCATCATCGGCGCCATGANAAAGGGAATCACGCCGGCAAAGGTCAGTGTGCGAATGAGTGCAGAAGGCTTTTCGTTCATGACTGCTCNCGCTTGCATCGCTTGGAGCAAAAGCGTACCTCATCCCAGCAGCGTTGCCATTTTTTTCGCCAGCGAAACGGTCGGTGGCACGANGGGCANATCTTCTGGGGTAGATCGTGTTTGGNCATGGTGGCTTGGCCAGGGCTTACGGCTNNGGCATTATGGATCAGACGTTGCTGTCGGAGTGTCAATGCTCGGGCACCAGGGCAGTGCTACATTAAACCCTGGCCTTCCACAGAATCTGCCTTGGTATGCCCCACCCCGTTACGCCTGAGATCTCAAATCTTGAGCAGATCGCAAGTGATCAGTGGCTGTCTCTCGCCACGGCGGCACACGATCGGCACCATGCCTGGCATACGCCGACNCTTGCCAATGTGGGTGAGGGCATTGCGCAGTTGCGCACGGTAGTGCTGCGCTCTGCAGACCCTGACACGCGGATTCTTAGTTGTCACACCGATAGCCGTTCACCCAAAGTCATTCAGCTTGCCGAAGACTCCCGGTTTTCCTGGCACTTTTATGATCGAGACGCAAAAATTCAACTGCGGGCTTACGGTAATGCCTGGACCCATCAAGGGGATACCCTCGCGAGTCAGCGCTGGCAAGACGGTGCCTGGCGCAGTGCCCAGTGTTATCGCACACCGCTAGCGCCAGGCGAGCCCTGTTCGGAAGCAGACCTGGATATCAATACCCCGGTGGACCGTGCAACGGGCGAGGAACACTTCGTGGTGCTGGCNTGTGAGATCGACCAGTTTGACTGGCTGTTCTTGAGGGTTGAAGGCCATCGGCGTGCCCGCTTCTTGTGGGAAGCAGGGTGGTGGCAGGGCCAGTGGATTGCGCCTTAACCATCGTCGTTTTNTTCGGTANTAAGTCTTTAAAAAATAAATNAAATTCNTTAATCGGTTAAGNCTNTGCNANAGCGAAGGTGGGNCAATCCATTATTTTTGGTGGGAAAAATTCCACATATAATAAGAAAAATTGATGNTATCAAAGAGAAAAGTCTATTGGTCTGACCCGGANCATTGCGGTAACGTTCCTCCTCACCTCTTGAGTCGANGGACTTGGCTCGGGGGTCGAATTTCAACCAATCACCCAAACGGGAGAGAGAGGAAACAATAATGCTAAAACGTAAACTGATTTACCCCGTGCTTGCGATGGCAAGTGCGNTGGCTGTTCTGGTCGCAGGGCCTGTGCAGGCGTCAGGCCACTGGCAGCCGAAGAAGCCGGTTGAGTTCATCATCATGGCCGGCACCGGTGGTGGCGCTGATCAGATCGCGCGTCTACTGCAAGGCTTGATTGAAAAGAAGGGACTGAGTTCACGTCCGTTCATTCCAATTAATAAGCCCGGTGGTTCAGGTGCTGAAGCACTGCGCTACATGCAGGACAAGGCCGGCGACGATCACACTGTGATGATGACGCTGAACAGCTTCTACACCACGCCGATTATTCAGCCTGACCTGGGTGTCGATCCAACCGCGTTCACGCCGATCGGCCTGATGGCGATGGATACCTTCCTGCTGTGGGTCCACACGGACCGCGCNGACATTACTGATCTCGACAGCTACGTCGCTGCCGTGAAAGCCAAAGGTCTCGACTGGAAAGTNGGCGGCACGGGCTCGGGCCAGGAAGANAGCGTCTTGACCGCGATGATGGAAGCGCAGTTTGGCTACGAGGTCACCTACATTCCGTTCCCCGGTGGCGGNACCGTGGCNAAGAACCTGATCGGAAAGCAGATCGATTCGACGGTCAACAACCCGTCAGAGCAGATGGCCTTCTATCAGGCCGGCAGCTCCAAGCCGCTGGTTCAGTTCACGGGTGACCGTATGCCTGCCTTCCCGGANGTCCCGACGGCGAAAGAACTTGGTGTCAACATCGAGTACTACATGCAGCGTTCTGTGAANGGCCCTCCAGGAATGTCTGCCGATGCAATCGCGTTCTATACCGATCTCTTCCAGCAGCTGTTTGACAGCAAAGAGTGGCAGGATTTTTGCACCAGTGACGGCCTGACCTGTGACGAGATGATTAAAAACGAAGCGCTCGGAACCTTCCATGCCAACCAGTACGTTGCGCATCAGAAGTTGATCGAGCAGGTTGGTGCTTCCGCCATCACTGGCGAATAAGCTGATCTGTNCTCCGGGCCAGCACAAGTTGGCCCGGCNGTTTCGTAGATAAAAGNTGTCGCAAGCACCGCGCTGGTCGTCCATCCGTGACGATCCGCGCGGTCGCTTGTGCGATCAAACGATAGGGCGGGGGGCGCATGTCGACGCGTACAGCGGAACTGCTGGCGGGCATTGGATTGCTCGTTTTTTCTTTGGTTCTGATGTGGACCGTTTACACCGACGGACTCACTATCGGCTGGGTGGACGGACGCGGGCCCGGGGCCGGTGTCTGGCCTTTCTGGCTAAGTCTGGGTATGGCGTTGACGTCAGTCTGGACCGTGGTGCGTTGGTTTCGCAGGACCACAGCGGAAAGCCGCAACGAAGCTCCCTACATCGACTCCGATCCTTTTGCCCTTGTGGCGATTTCATTTGTCTCGCTGACGGTGATGATCTTTCTCGTCGCTATCGTCGGGACTTACATCTCGATCGCTTTGTTTCTGGGCTTTTACATGAAGTTCATCGGCAAGCATTCATGGCGCATGACCGTTGTCACGGTCATCGGTGCGGTTATCTTCATCTACTTTCTTTTCGAGTGGCAGCTGACGAAATATCTGCCCAAGGGCTTACCAATTTTTGAAGACGGATTCCTGTGGATTGATAATTTCCGCTGGGAATACCTGATGTAGGCGACGGCAAGGATAAGAGAAAAAAATGGGGGAGATTGTTAGCCTACTTGGCGCGGGATTGCTACAGGCCTTTGAGCCGTTGAATCTCGGCATGATNATCGCAGGGTGCATGGCGGGGCTCTTTATCGGTGCGATGCCGGGCCTGGGTTCCGTAAACGGCGTCGCGATCCTGCTGCCGGTGACATTCCTTGTGCCGCCGACCGCTGCGATCATATTTCTCGCAGCACTTTATTACGGCGCCATGTATGGGGGCGCCATCAGTTCCATCACCCTGGGAATTCCCGGCGCCTCGACAGCGGTGGCCACCGTCTTCGATGGTCGGCCGATGGCACAAAAGGGACAGGCAAATCAGGCATTGATGGCCGCGGCCGTTGCCTCGTTCATCGGTGGGACTATTTCGATTGTCCTGTTTACCCTGTTTGCACCACCGCTCGCGGAACTCGCATTGAAGTTCGGACCGCAGGAAGAGTTTGCTTTGATGGTGCTCGCTTTTGCGACCTTTATCGGGTTGGGCGGTGACGATATTCCGAAGACCATCTTTTCAATTCTTCTGGGCCTCGTGATGGCGGCGGTCGGGTTCGACATTATCTCCGGCCAGCCGCGCCTTATTTTCTTTGACATGGTGGAGTTTCAGCGCGGTATCGGTTTTCTGGTGCTGGCGATCGGTATCTACGGTATTGGAGAAATGTTGTGGACGCTCGAACAGACCGGCGGCAAGGTTAAGATAGAAAACGTCAAGACCAACTTCGACGCGTTCAAGAANCATCTCGGACAAATTAAGAGCTATCTGCCCACCACCTCGCTGGGTTCCGTACTAGGGTTTTTTGTGGGCACCCTGCCGGCAGCGGGGGCCACGCCTGCATCCCTCATGGCCTACGGACTCGCCAAGACCTTCTCTAAAGACCCTGACAGTTTTGGTAAGGGCAACATTTCCGGTGTTGCNGCGCCTGAGGCGGCAAACAANGCCGCGTCAACGGGCTCGATGNTGCCNATGATCACGCTCGGTATTCCNGGTTCACCCACTACGGCAATTTTGCTGGGCGGCATGATTATCTGGGGGCTGCGNCCCGGACCGCTGCTTTTTGCNAACAACCCTGATTTTGTCTGGGGGTTGATCGGCTCGATGTACGTTGCCAACTTCGTCACGGTGGCGCTCAATCTTGCACTGATCCCGCTCTTCGTTCGTGTTCTGGCGATGCCGTTCACAATTCTGACCCCGGTGATCTTTATTCTTTGTTTCGTCGGGGTCTTCGCAACAACAGACCGGATGTTTGATGTCTGGCTGATGTTAGTGTTGGGCTTGGGAGGATACCTGCTGCGAAAACTCAACTACCCGGTTGCGCCCGCGGTCCTTGCAATCGTGCTGGGTCCGTTGGCAGAGCGCTCCATGCGTCAGTCATTGATCTCAAGCCGGGGGGACGTGACGACTTTCGTCAATCCTGTGGAGCATCCGATTGCGCTGATCTGCATTATTCTNGCCATCGCTCTGATGCTCTATCCGGTCTTTCTGAATTACCGTCGCAAAAGAGCGGCGAAAGGCGCAGAATCGACATAACAAGAGAGCCGGGACTGNAAACACACTTCCACGTANACAGTACAAGCACCGCAGACCAACGTCATCATCCCTAGGTTCTCGTTTTGACTAGAAGGGAGAAAAGCATGAGCGCTGAACTGAAAGGAACCGATACGGCAACGGATACACTGGCACAGAAAACCAAAGATGGTTCAGTCATATCCGGTGGCCACCTTGTGGCCAAGGCGCTGAAGCAGGAAGGCGTTGATACGATTTTTACCCTTTGTGGCGGCCACATCATCGACATCTACGACGGCTGCCTTGACGAAGGTATTCGAATTGTAGACGTGCGTCACGAACAGACGGCGGCACATGCGGCTGATGGTTATGCACGCCAAACCGGCAAGCTTGGCTGCGTGGTCACGACTGCTGGACCCGGTTGCACNAACGCTGCGACGGGAGTGGCCACTGCGTTTCGATCAGAAAGTCCCATTTTGCATATCGGTGGCCAGAGTTCACTGACGCAGCACAAGATGGGTTCACTGCAGGATCTCCCGCACGTCGACATGATGACCCCGATCACCAAGTTTGCGTCAGGTGTGTTTTCTACCGAACGCGTCGCCGACATGATCACGATGGCCGCACGTGAGTGTTTTTCTGGCGCTTATGGCCCCTCTTATCTGGAGATCCCCCGGGATATTCTGGATGCCGAAGTGCCTGTCGAGAGAGCGGTCGTGCCACAGCCTGGATCCTACCGTGCTTCAGTGAAATCCATAGGTGATCCGGCTGATATTGAAAAGCTTGCTGATATTCTTGTCAAAGCCGAGCGTCCAGCAGTGCTGCTGGGGCAACAGGTCTGGTCTTCAGGGGGGCATGAGGAGGCTATCGAATTTGTGCGTGCGCTGGATATTCCGGCATATATGAATGGCGCCAGCCGCGGCCTGTTGCCGCAAAGCGATCCGCATCACTTCGATCGCACTCGCAGTGATGCTTTTAAGAATGCTGATGTAATTCTGATTGTGGGAACGCCGTTCGATTTCCGTATGGGCTACGGCAAACGCATTTCCAAGGAAGCAACTCTGGTGCAGATTGACCAGAGTTATACGACGGTTGGCAAGAATCGGGATATCAGTCTTGGCTTGGTCGGCGACCCTGGTGCAATCCTTGCAGCCGTGACGCAGGCCGTATCTGGACGTATCGATAAAGGGGCGCGTCAGCAACGCCAGAAGTGGATGGTCGAGTTGCGTGAGATTGAGGCGACCAAACTCGACAAGTTGATGCCGATGTTTACCACCGATCAGANCCCGATTCATCCTTACCGGTTGGCCTATGAAATAAATGAGTTTCTCGGCGAGGACACAATCTATATCGGCGATGGCGGTGATATCGTGACCATTTCTGCCCAGGCAGTTCGCCCACGCAACCCGGGCCAATGGATGGATCCTGGAGCGCTTGGCTCGCTTGGCGTGGGNACTGGNTTTTCGATGGCGGCCAAGCTTGCGCACCCCAATAAAGAGGTGGTCTGCCTCTATGGTGACGGTGCCTTTGGCATGACCGCCTTTGATATGGAAACCGCGCAACGCTTCGGTGCGCCGTATCTCGCGGTGATTGGGAACAATTCGGCTATGAATCAGATCCGCTATGGACAACTCGCCAAGTACGGTGAGGACCGTGGTGATATNGGAAACAAACTCGGCGACGTGCCGTTTTCCAAGTTTGGCGAGATGATTGGTGGATATGGCGAAGAAGTTACCGAGGCGAGCCAGATTCAACCAGCGATGCAGCGTGCACGGGAAGCGATTGCCAAGACGGGAAAGTGTGCGGTGGTCAATGTCTGGGTCGACCCTAATGAGTACGCGCCAGGTACCAAAGCCCAGACGATGTACAAATAAGTAGCCGGCAGTTTGCTCCGGGTGTCTTTCCCGGGCATGCAACGGAGAGCAAAGAGAGATGAAACTGATCATTCATGGCCAGCAGGCTTTCGGCAAGGCCGTTCTTGAATCCCTGCTGGAGCGCGGCGAGGATGTCTGTGCGGTCTACTGTGCGCCGGATAAAGGCAGTCGGACCGATCCCTTGAAAGAGCTTGCCGAGGAGCAGGGGCTGCCGCTCTTTCAGCCAGCGAGTTTCAAGGACGCTGCTGTGCTCGAACAGATGCGTTCTCTGAACGCCGATCTATGCGTGATGGCGTACGTCACACTGTTGGTGCCGGAGCCGGTCCTGAACGCGCCGAGGCTTGGATCGATTCAGTACCACCCGTCGCTACTGCCGCTGCACAAGGGTCCAAGCTCTATCAACTGGCCGATTATTTTCGGCAAGACCCAAACTGGGCTCTCAATTTTCTGGCCCGACGAAGGTCTGGATACTGGTCCGATCCTGTTGCAAAAAGAGGTGGAGATCGGGCCCGACGATACCCTCGGTTCACTCTACTTCAATCACCTTTTCCCGATGGGCGTTGCTGCCATGACTGAGGCGGTCGACCTGGTACGNGCGGAAACGGCACCNCGGATCGANCAGGATCCGTCCGGCGGCAGTTATGAAGGTTGGTGTACGCCCGACGACGTTCGTATTGACTGGCATCAGGACGTAGACCAGATTTATAACATGATCCGCGGGGCNAATCCCCAACCTGGAGCCTGGACGACCGTTGCCGGTAAACGACTCACGGTGCTCGACAGCAGCAAGTCGGATAACACTGATGGCGATCCCGGTACGGTTATCGCTGCAGATGCCTCGGGTATCACCGTTGCTGCCAACGGTGGATCGATATGCATCAGCAGGTTTAAGCCCCAAGGGGGTTCAAAACTCTCTGCTGCCGAGATGATGGAGCAATCCCCCTTGAATGCGGGCGATGTACTGGGAGTAGACTGAGACTCAGTCCTTCCGCTCCCGGAGTTCCCGGGCGCTCCCAGAGCCAGCCATGATCCGCAACGGTATGCTTCCCGACGACGCTCCCGCCCGCCGCGTGCTGCAGTCTGGGGTGGACCCGGAAGCCTCTGCACGGATTCTGTCNGACTGGATCCAGCAGGTTTTTGATGACTTCTACCGCGATTTTTGTGCGATTCCCGCCAAGGCAAAGGCGGCGTTTGAGGCGGGCGCTTTTCAGCAGTCACTCCAGAACAGCCGTGACCGNCTGACTCTATATGGCGAGCGGATGCACGCGNTGGCTCACACGCTGGCTGAAGAGTATTCCGGAAACACAGTGGCGCCTGAATTGTGGGACCGCCTTGAGCAACACTACACCGCGTCCGTTGCCGGGCGCTATGAAGCCGACCTGGCACTCGCCTTTTTGCATTCGGTGCGCCGCGCCGTGTTCATGGACAACTGGACCCCGGTGGACTACGCGGTCGATATCAAGACGCAATCCAGCAGTGACAGCGATGTGATGTTGAGCCGGGCAGTGGATGAGATCGATGCGGCACTGATCCAGGAGATGCTTGCCATCCCATCGTTCGGTATTCCCTTTCGCGACGCCGTCGGGGATTCGGAGCGCGCTGCCGACAAAGTTGACCGCGCGCTCCGAAAACGAGGTCTGGCGGACAGTATTACGGCCGTCGATGTTATCCGCGGCGGNTTTTTCCGCAACCGCGGGGTCTATGTGGTGGGCCGGATCCGACTACACGGCGGGTCAGTGACCCCGCTGATCCTGGCGNTGCTGCATGATGAAGTCGGTATCTATATCGACGCTGTGCTTGCCGANGAGCCCGAGGCACATAACCTTTTCAGCACCACCCGCGCGAACTTCATTGTCACCAACGATCATTATCACGAACTGGCCGAGTTCCTGTACGGAATCATGCCGAAGCGACCGTTGGG
Source organism: Proteobacteria bacterium TMED61 (assembly GCA_002171735.1). Taxonomy (GTDB): domain Bacteria; phylum Pseudomonadota; class Gammaproteobacteria; order Arenicellales; family UBA868; genus UBA868. Next base: position 23,279 of record NHDO01000021.1, read on the forward strand.
ACTGCACTACTCGTCCCTNGGCTTCAATCACTTTGGCAAGGTTGCGGTGATGGATGAGTTGACGGNCGAACTCNCGGAAGACGACGCAGTTTTGGATACTGCCGTTGGTTTNCCCGGAACCGTCGCCATCGGCTTTCAGGCGCCCGGATCGGTTTATAACCTGAAGGTTATCCGGGACCACCCGACCGATAACTATAAGTGGGGAGATTTCGCCGGTGTGGAATCGGTGTTGGAGAAATACCGGCAGGTGCATGACATCAATCGGACAGGCAGCATGCTGGATAACGCGATCTACTACAACGTGACATTGCCCAAGTCCCACTTCGCGATGGAGTTGTTATCCGAAATGCTGGAAGATGCCAGCAACGCTGTATCACTGCGCGGAACAACGGTTTTTTTCCAGCATCTCATCGTGCAGCGCAAGATGATTCCTATGCCCGTATTTCTGGAACAGGCACCCCGGGAGGATTGCGAGCGAGCTGTGATCAGCTTGGGTCAATGCATTAAGAACAATATGGCGGCAAACATCTTCAACCGGGATCTGGATGGCCGCAACTATGGTGTCGGCAGTCATATCCGGGTATATCTTTTCGATTACGACGCGTTGGAGACATTCACCGATGTGAAGATCCGCAGTAATCAGGGCCGTTTCGATGGGGAAGAGGATATCCCCGGGTGGTTCTTCGAGGATGGCGTGGTGTTTCTGCCCGAGGAGATCGAATCGGGACTTCGGATTGTTGATCGGGATCTGCGCCGGCTTTTCCGCAGTGTGCATGGTGATCTGCTTAAGGTCGAATACTGGCAGCGCATCCAGGACGAGCTCAGGTGTGGCAATGTGCCCCAGATTCAGGTCTATCCTGAAAGCAGTTGCCTGGGGGNCTAGCCAGCTTCCNGAGAAGGATGCGCCTGGTAACGGCCTGGTCGTTCATAATCGGGCCCAGTTATAGGTGAAGTCTTTAAGTCGAGAGGTATGCAATGAGTGATGAACTCTGGCGGTTGAGTGCCTGCGAGGCAGCGCAGGGCATCCGGGATAAAAGATTCAGCGCGGAGGAGCTTGTGATCTCCGTGACACAGCGTATCGCTGAGCACAATCCGCGGCTGAATGCGATCGTTCTCGATCTGGGTGAAGAGGCGTTGGCCGACGCACGCGCGGCGGATGCGCAGTTGGCGGCGGGTGAGGCCANGGGACCCCTCCACGGAGTGCCGGTGACGATCAAGTCCAACATTGATGTCAAAGGTCAACCGACACCTAATGGCCTGCCAGCTTTTGAAAANCTGATNGCGCCCGATGACTCACCGGTAACCNCCAATCTCAAAAAGGCTGGGGCCATCATTGTCGGGCGCACCAATACACCCGAGTTGTCGATGCGGTTGACTACTGATAACCCACTGTACGGCAGGACGCGCAATCCCTGGGATGATGATGCCAGTCCCGGCGGATCTTCCGGTGGTGCGTCCTCTGCCGGTGCCGCAGGCTTTGGCCCGATTCATCATGGCAATGACATCGGTGGATCGCTACGCTTTCCGGCGTTCAACTGTGGCCTCTCCACCGTCAAGCCAACTTTTGGCCGGGTGCCGGCGTTTGTGCCCTCTGCGACGGAAGAACGAGGCATCCTGGCGCAGCTGATCTCGGTGCAGGGTGCGATCTGCCGTGAGGTGCGCGATGTGCGTCTTGCCCTGGGTGTNATGTCCGGTGCCGATGCGCGGGATCCTTTTTGGATACCGGCGCCCTTTCTCGGTTGGCCCGCTGAACCCGGACCGATCAGGGTGGGCGTCACGACCGAATCTTACGGTCATNCCGTGCATCCCGAAATTGCGCAGGCNATNGACCGTGCGGCAGGTTATCTATCGGACGCAGGCTATGCGGTAGAGGAGACGACGACACCGTCGGTGGANGATTGNGCGAAGGCCTGGTTCAGGTATCTTGGTGCGGAACTTGAGGCCTTTTTGATGCCGCTGGCCCGCGAANACGGCAGCGAGACTNTTCAGAAGATTTTCGAGTGGTACTTTGAGATGGGCGAGACCGCAGATCCCGTGGATTATCGCTTGGGCGTCAAGAACCGCTCGGCAATGACGCGACAATGGAACGAGTTTCTGCAGGATATCCCACTGGTGCTTGCGCCTTATTTTCTGCAGCCGGCGCCGGACTGGGACTGTGACCAGAAAAGCCTCGCNGGGACCCGGGATCTATTCAATTCGGCGATTTACAGCACCGGTATCAACTGGGTCAGTCTGCCNGCCGGGGTGACCCCCATCGGGATGATCGAAGGTCGTCCGGCGGGTGTGCAGATTATCGGCCGTCGCTACCGTGAAGACATGGTGCTCGATGCGATGGAAGTGATCGAATCGCGCGTTGGGGTGCTGACGCAGGAGTTGTGGAAAAGAGAAGGCTAGGTCTAAGCGCACTCAGTCTGTCGCATCGACTGGAGCGTCGATGCGGTGGGTGTTGAAGTTTGCGGGCGCAGTGAACTCGATCAGTTCGAGATCGTCTGAGCAGGCGAGTTCATCGTGGACGATCCCCGCCGGCTGAAGACAGCTGTCTCCTTCGCGGAAAGTGAACTCCCCCTGGTCTTCATAGGTAAAGCGGATCCAGCCCTTGAGGACGTAGATCATCTGGAACTCAAGGTCGTGCACGTGGAGTCCGGTGTGCGGAAACTCAGTAACCGGTTTTTTTACCCGGATCACGTGGGCGTTGTAGGCGCCACCAGTGGCTTCACTGATCCCAAGATCCCGGTACTCAAAAAATTTGCGTAGGCCCTGGGTCCACTTGGTACCCGCAGCGCTTGTGGTGCAGAACTTCTGCTCAGGTGCTTTCATAAATTCCTCCGCTGGGTAGTGGCTCTAACCGGGATCTGACCATGTCCGAACCGGTGCTGATCCTTAAGCATATCTTCACGGCCCTGATCGGTCGACTGCAGCGGTTGGTGCCATAACCTTCTGAATTTAATGGAATTAAAATCCACGGGTGGGGTTGAAAAGACCCGTCTCCGACCGTATTTTAGANTTATGGAAAAAAATCAGAATCTCTCAAGCTCGCAGCGGGGTACGCCCTCGGTTCCTCCTCAGGCCATGCTTCTTCGCGAGGCCGTTATGACGGCGTACTCAATTACCGGGAACCTTTCTGCGGCCACCGCTCTTTGTTCAAGCCTGGTTGATGAAGATCTGCCGGGAGAGCAGCAGGCTTCGGCCGTGTTGAACCGGCTGCATCAGATTGCCATGAGCCGGCCCAAACACTGAACTGCTGTCAGCGGATCATGTAGACCTTTTTCAGTGTCTTCGTGACCCGACAGCTGCCGGACCATCCGGCGGGGAAGAAGACTGCGGTATCGGGCCCGATGCAGGTGACTTCGCCGTTATCGTGCTCATACTGCGCTTCACCTTCGAGAAAGTGGCAGAATTCATCGCGCGTGACTTCACAGCGCCAGAGGCCTGGGGTGCATTCCCAATAGCCGCACTCTGAACTCCCCCCCTCACCTTTGTGCAACAGTGCGCCCTGGGTGTGTGAGTCACCCTCGAGCATCTTTTCGGGAGCGCCCCAGTCTGTGAGACCAGTTTGCTCAAGCGGGTTTCGCAATACGGCAATCTTCATTTTTATTCCTGTGGCTTCTTCGAGATAATGGTGTGCTGCATGCCTTCGTCCAGATGAAGCTTTGGGCACGGACGCAAGGTTACCTTATCGGGAATCGCGGGAGCTGTTTGAATGAGCCGGAAAGAAGCCGATTTTTACGTATTGACGCACGAGCCGGGGCACGACCAGGAAGCCCTGCCACTCTGGGCGAGCGCGCGCGAGGGGCTCATCCGCTTCGATGATGCGCCACCGCCAGTGGAGCGCGTGGATCTGCCCGATCTGCCCGGGGTCTTTCAACTGCACAATGTGCTTTCACCTGGTGAGTGTAAGCAGTTCAGACTGATTACCGATACCCTGGGGTTTCACGAGGATGCGCCGGTCTCACTGCCGCACAGCGTGCGTCATATGAACAATCTTAACTGGTTGGTTGATGAGAGTATCTGCGCCACTTTGTTCGGCCGGTGTCAGCCCCAGTTGACCGAACTCATTGGTGGTGCGCCGAGTCTTGGCCTTAACGCCCGCTTTCGTTTCTATCGCTACCAGCCCGGCGATTTCTTCAAAACGCATACCGACGGGTCCTGGCCCGGTAGCGCTGTGGTCAACGGCAAACTGCAGGCAGATGCCTTCGGTGACCGATGGAGCCAGCTGACCATTCTTTTATTGCTGAGCGGGGATTATGAGGGTGGCCATACCCGGTTCTACCCTGAAGGTGAAAGCGGCGAGGCGATTCCGGTTCATACGCCACTTGGCAGCGCGCTGTGTTTTCCACACGGCGGCCATCCCCAGCATTATCCGCATGCGGGAGAAAAGGTTCGTCAGGGTATCAAGTACATCATCCGCACCGATGTACTCTATGGACGCACTCCCGAATCTGAAAAAATCCAGCGCCGCTGGATGTATTGAGTTCAGATACCGTAGTCGCGGATAACCTCTGTGACACGGATACGGTAATTGCGGAAGATGCCCCGATCTTTGGCCTCGTTTTGTGCTGCCGCGTGTTCAAGATGTTCGTGCCATCGTTTGACGGCGTCAAGATCCTGCCAGGTAGAGACCGAAATAAATCGGCCACTGTCAGAGATGCTTTGGAACCGCTCAACACTGATGAAGCCTTCGATTTGTTCCACGTTCTCGCGCAGTATCCCGGCGAGTTCAAAGTAGCGATCCTCGAACGCGGGGTCGGGCTCGAATTCAAACAGTACAACGATCATGATCGGGGTCTTGGGATGCGCGCGCCCTGGGTTTTCCGCTACAGTGCGATCTCGGGTGGTGAGAGTTTAACGCCAACAGGATACGACAATGCAGCGACGACGGCGCAGTACCAACTTCCTGCGACCCATGTATCGTCTGGGCTGGTTGCTGATCTGGAGTCTGTGGGGGATAAGCCTGTTGTTCGGGATTCCGGCGGTGATGCCCCATGACGATGTTGTCGGTTGGGGTTTCATGACACTCGCGGTTACTGCTGTTGCCTATCTCGCGCACCGGCTCTGGGACTGGTGGGTGGTAGGCCGGCCTTTGCCAAGCCGCCGGTAACTTTCACCCAGGGGTGTTTTTAAAATAAGGGAGACAGAGGATGAATCAGGACCCGGTTTTTCATAATTTTGACGCGGCGCCGACACACGTCGCGCCGTTCAGTCATGCGGTGGAGGTGGACGGCTGGATTCAGTTGACCGGACAGATGCCAACCGACCCCGATGATGACAGCGCACCGTTGCCACCAGGCGTTGAAGCCCAAACCCGCCGTGTGATGGACAATCTCATCATTGTGCTGAATGGTCTCGGGCTGGATCTTGCCCACGTGCTTTCGTGCCGTGTTTATCTGACCGAGTTTGCACGGGATTACGAAGTCATGAACCAGACTTACCGTTCTTACTTCCCCCCGGGTCGCCTGCCCGCACGTACCTGTATCGGCGTCACCGGTCTCGCTCGCGAAGCGCTGGTCGAGATCGATATGGTGGCAAGGCGGTCTTAATCGTTTTGCAAAAAGTTACCGAGCGATTCCGTGTGGCATAAAAAGACGACTTGCACCGTTCTCGCTAGCCTTGGCGTTGTTTGTCTCATCTCGATATTGCCCACACTCGATGCCTCGGCATCAACACAACCTGCAGCCGTAAAACATCAGCGCGCACTCACTTTGATGCGTCTATTGTGTGAGGACTCTAACGACTCCGTTTACCTTAGCGAATTCCCGGGAGCTGTCCTTGAGCCGAGACAGGACCTCGCCCGGAGTGGGCAGGTCTTCGGCTGGCGGCAGAATCTGGTATTTGCGGATCAACATCGAGCAGTCCTGGAGCGGATTGCACCGCAGGGACACCTGCGCCGGGTCACTGTCGAGCTTCGTGACACGGAGTCTTTGCCCCGATTACTGGTACTGGCTGATCAGGATTGTGCGCTCAGGGAGGCGCGCTCAATCCGCTATCAGGATGGCCACGCGGTGTCGCTTCAGGTATTAGACAGACAACTTCAGCCCACGGGCTCCGCCAGTCCGATGAATCCGCCCATCCCAAAGGGCGAGAACAATGGCTTGGTGGGGGTGGCCTTGGTTGATTCGGGCGTAAATTATCTGCTACCAGCGATTGCCCAGCATCTTGCTCGGGATGCTCAAGGCATACCATTGGGTTTTGATTTCTGGGACATGGATGCGCGTCCGTTTGATTCTCATCCTGTGCGCTCCGTCTTTTTTCCACAGCGCCACGGTACCCGCACGGCAAGCATCATCATTCGGGAGGCGCCGCAAATCCGGTTGGTGCCGTATCGATACCCAAGGCCTGACATGCAGAGGATGAAAGATCTCATTGGCCACGCGGCGGCTGCAGGTGTTCGGGTGGTGAATATGTCTCTGGGGAGTAACCGCGAGTCACAGTGGGTCGCTTTTGAATATGCCGCCCTTATGCACCCCGAGATCCTATTCGTCGTGTCCGCTGGCAACAATGGCAGAAACATTGATCTTGATCCGGTGTATCCCGCATCGTTGCCGCTGGAGAACATGCTGGTGGTGAGTTCGGTGGCGCCTGATGGCTATCCGGCCGATGGCGCCAACTGGGGCAGGGACAGTGTCGATCTTCTGGCGCCCGGAGAACGGATCGCGGCTCTCGATTTTTCCGGCGAGGCGGTCGATGTCTCTGGTTCGAGTTATGCCGCGGCCCGAGTCAGCGCGTTGGCCTCACGTATCCTGATGAGCGCACCGGAACTGACCGCCATCGAACTGCGAGAGAGCATTCTGTCTTTGGTGCAGCCCGCACCGGGTAACTTTGTCAGATACGGCCTGATCGCCGAGCCCAGTGATCTGGTACGGGAGGGTGATCTACAGAGTCTGGTGGTCCGTTCCCTACCGTCCTGGCAGGATCAATATTCGGATGGCAGCGAATGGTTTATGCCAACCTTTGTAGTCATACGCGATAGTGGCTGGGAGGCGAAACGGGTTCAGGATATTGTTCAAAAAGGCGCGGCCCTGATCGCACCCTGCGGTATCACATTAAAACCTGCTGTCGTCCTTGAAGTGGAGGCCAACACGAGCCTCAGAGATTTTTCACGCAGCAACGCAAAATTGCTCTCAGGCAAAGTGGCCCCGGGCGTTCCCCGGGTGTTTTTTGTCCGAGATACCCTAGACCGACCCGCGTACGATGCCGTGACTTTCGGCACAGCTAACAGCCGACGCAACCCCGAACTGCGTTTTACTGTGTGGATGACTGCAGTCACCCGGGACCCTCACATCGCATTGGCGCATGAACTGGCGCATGTGCTTCTGGATGATGGCGCTCATTCCACATTGCCGCGCAACCTGATGCGAGCCGATACATCGCCTGATAACCTCAAACTGACAGCAGAACAGTGCACCCGGATGCGCGATACCGCTCGTAACAACGGACTTTTGCACTGATACACCGCAACCGATCTCGGAGGGTGCAGGAAGGATTCCCCTTGGTCGCTTGATGACAGGGTCAGGCGCTTCGGCGAGTAGCCATCACCATCAGTGCGCTGAGCGCGAGATACCAGAAAAGCGTCCACCATGGCATCGAGAGACCTAAGAAAGTCCAGGAGATATCAGCACACTCCCCTGATCCGGTGAAGGCTTTGTGCAGGGCGTCAGCCAGCGGCATGTTCGACAGCATGAACTCAAGCCCGGGCCCGCATTCCGGCACCTGGTCTGCCGGCAGGCTCTGAAGATAAATATGCCGGCCCGCGACCCCGGCGCCCAGTATTCCTGTCAGCACTGCGAGCGAGGCGTAGGCCTTGCGGCCGATCCTCTTCGGGTTGTGAATGGCCCCGACGAGTGCGATACATCCCAGCAAACTGAATGCTATCCGTTGAAAGATGCACAGCGGGCAGGGGTCGAGGAATTCCCGGTACTGTAGCCAGTAGGCGTACCCGAGTAGGCCGGCGCAGC
>NHDO01000022.1 GCA_002171735.1 Proteobacteria bacterium TMED61
AGCCCGCAGTGTCAACCGTATCCGAGGAGCAACACGCCCGCTCCGGCACCTATCTTCTCCTAGGCGCGCTTTTGAATTCGCCATGCTCTGAAGCCGTTGTGAATTTACTGGCGTCTATAGAGACCTCTGACTCATCAGGGGACGCCTTGCCTTGGGGCAAACTTAAAAGCGAGATTGTTGCCGCCAACCTTGACGATCTGGGTCACGAATATCATGCACTGTTTGTCGGTTTGGGGCGCGGCGAACTTCTGCCCTACGGATCTGTCTATCTGACAGGATTCCTGCAGGAGAAACCCCTGGCAGACCTTCGAACCGATCTTCAGGATCTTGGTTTCGAAACCACTGACAGTACGCACGAACCCGAGGATCACGTTGGCGCCCTTTGCGAGGTCATGGGCATCATGGCGGGATCTCCTAATGAATTTTCCCACGAGACGCAAAAAGCGTTTTTTTCCCAGCATATGGGACCGTGGATGACAGAATTCTTCGACGACCTAATCAAGGCCCGCGAGAGCGGGGTCTATCGGTCGGTTGGTGAATTTGGCCGTGCCTTTATCGCAATCGAAAAGCAGTACTTTGCGATGGAGGTATAGCCTTAAAGACGTTGTCGGAACCTAATCAACTCTTCCACAGCGAGGTAAAAAGTATGAGTAACAGAAAAACACCAAAGGAAAAAAACGTCTCAGGAAGACGCGCATTCCTCAAAGGGGCAGCGGTGGCAGGCGGAGCTGCTGCATTGGCTTCTGGACAAAGAGCAGTAGCAGCAAGCGATCCTGTCGCAGGCGATGCCTCAGCGGGTTCGGGTTACCAGGAGTCAGGTCATATCAGGGATTACTACAAAACTACCCGGCTCTAAGCTGGAAGTTTGCGTCCTTAAACCCTTTTTTCGAGCAAGGCTCGGGATACTGGAGGAATAAAGATGAAACTGATCAGAACTGCGACAGAGCCGGCAGCACAGCCTAAAACTGAGGCTTCCGGCAGCGCGATTGATCGTCGTACCTTTCTGAAACGCTCAGGAATCACCCTTGGAGGTGCTGCGGCTGCAACAGCTCTGGCACCCACCATGATGCGAAAGGCTCACGCTGCCTCGATCCCCTCCGGTGGAGAGGGAACTCAGACGGTACGAACGGTGTGCACACACTGCTCTGTGGGTTGCGGCATCAATGCCGAGGTCAACAACGGGGTCTGGGTGGGTCAGGAACCTGCTTTTGACCACCCCTTTAACCTGGGCGCCCACTGCGCTAAAGGTGCATCGGTGCGGGAACATGGGCATGGTGAGCGTCGCCTGAAATATCCCACCAAACTGGTTGGCGGCAAATGGGTACGAATGAGCTGGGACGATGCGATCAACGAGATCGGCGACCAGATGCTTCAGATCCGAGAGCAGTCCAGCCCCGATTCTGTTTACTGGCTGGGGTCTGCCAAATTCAATAACGAGCAGTCGTACCTGTTCCGTAAGTTCTACGCCCTGTGGGGTTCGAACAACGGTGACCACCAGGCGCGAATTTGTCACTCCACTACGGTAGCCGGCGTGGCCAATACCTGGGGCTACGGTGCGATGACCAACTCGTACAACGACATACACAACAGCAAGGCGATGCTGATTATTGGCGGCAATCCTGCGGAGGCTCATCCGGTTTCCCTCATCCACCTGATGCGCGCTAAAGAGCGCAATAACGCGCCGCTCATTGTGATCGATCCGCGCTTTACCCGTACCGCTGCGCATGCTGACCTCTACCTCAAGATTCGCCCCGGGACAGACGTGGCGATTACCTGGGGCATGATGTGGCATATCTTCCAAAATGGTTGGGAGGACAAGGAATTTATCCACCAGCGTGTCTGGGGAATGGATGACATCAAGAAAGAGGTTGCCAAATGGACGCCCGACGTCGTGTACGACGTGACGGGTGTGCGTGAGGAACTGGTCTATCAGGCGGCCAAGATGATGGCTGACAACCGGCCCAGCACCTTTATCTGGTGTATGGGTGGTACTCAGCACACTATCGGTAACAACAATACTCGGGCCTACTGCAACTTTCAGTTAGCGCTTGGCAACATGGGCAAATCCGGCGGCGGTACCAACATCTTCCGCGGTCACGACAACGTGCAGGGTGCAACTGATTTCTGCATCCTGTCACACTCACTGCCAGGTTACTATGGATTGTCGGGAGGTGCCTGGAAGCATTGGTCACGCGTTTGGGATCTTGACTACGAGTGGGTGAAGAGCCGTTTCGACCCTGATAGTTATGAGCAGTCCAAAGGGAAGCCAGTGGCGGCAATGAATACCAAGGGTATCCCCGTGTCCCGTTGGATCGACGGTGTTCTGGAAGACAAGGCCAATATCGCGCAGAAAGACAACATCCGTGCGATGGTGATGTGGGGCCATGCGCCGAACAGTCAGTCGCGTGGGCTTGAGCAGAAGAAGGCCTTTGAAAAGCTCGACCTGCTGGTGGTAATCGATCCTTATCCCACTGTGAGTGCGGTGATGCATGACCGGACCGACGGCGTGTATCTGTTGCCGGCGGCAACACAGTTTGAGACTTACGGGTCAGTGACTGCATCCAACCGCTCGCTGCAGTGGCGTGACAAAGTAATTGAGCCAATGTTTGAGTCTCTGCCCGATCATACGATCATGCATAAACTGGCGAGCAAACTTGGCTTTGGTAACGAACTGACCAAGAACATCAAGGTCGAAAACGATGAGCCGTTAATCGAAGATATCACTCGCGAGTTCAACAAGGGCATGTGGACGATCGGTTACACCGGCCAGAGCCCGGAGCGGATGAAGAAGCAGCAGGCCAACTGGGGCACCTTTCATATCACTACGCTCAAGGCCGAGGGCGGTCCTTGCGATGGCGAGTATTACGGTCTGCCGTGGCCCTGCTGGGGCACGCCTGAGATGGGGCATCCCGGTACGCCAAATCTCTACGATCCGAGCAAGCCTGTCGCCGATGGCGGCCTTTGCTTCCGCGCCCGTTTCGGCGTGGAGCGCAATGGCGAAAGTTTGCTGGCCAACGGTTCCTACCCGGTTGGCTCCGAGATCAAGGACGGCTACCCGCAATTTGATCATAAACTGCTGAAACAACTCGGCTGGTGGGATGATCTTTCAGAAGACGAGAAAGCAGCCGCAGACGGCAAGAACTGGAAGACCGACCTTTCCGGTGGTATCCAGCGGGTTGCCATTGCCCATGGTTGTGCGCCCTTCGGCAACGCCAAAGCGCGGTCGGTGGTTTGGACCTTCCCGGATCCGGTACCGGTGCACCGGGAACCGCTCTACACCAATCGGCGCGACCTGGTCGAGAAGTATCCGACTTACGAGGACCGCAAGAGCCACTATCGACTGCCGACACGGTACGCCTCCATCCAGAAAACGGACTACTCAAAGGACTATCCGTTGATTCTTACCAGTGGACGTCTCGTAGAGTACGAGGGTGGTGGTGACGAGAGTCGGGCGAACCCCTGGCTGGCGGAACTGCAGCAGGATATGTTTGCCGAAATTCATCCGGTAGACGCCAACAACAACGGCATTCGCGATGGCCAGATGGTCTGGGTCGAAGGTGCTGAGGGNGCCAAGGTGAAGGTTCAGGCGATGGTGACCCGGNGNGTGGCACCCGGTGTGGTCTTCATGCCGTTNCATTTNGGTGGCCACCTCGAAGGNGTTGACCTTCGCAGCAAGTACCCGCAAGGAGCCGATCCCTATGTACTCGGTGAGTCAGCCAANACNGCGATGACCTANGGTTATGACTCAGTCACCCAGATGCAGGAAACCAAGTGTTCCCTGTGTAGCATAAGCGTTGCTTAAAGGAGGATNTAANTCATGGCAAGAATGAAGTTCCTTTGCGATGCTGAGCGCTGNATCGAATGCAACGCCTGCGTCACCGCTTGTAAAAACGAGCATGAAATCCCCTGGGGCGTGAACCGCCGGCGGGTGGTGACCATTAATGATGGTGAACCCGGGGAGCGTTCTATCTCAGTGGCCTGCATGCACTGCTCGGAAGCTCCGTGCGCTACCGTTTGCCCTGTTGACTGCTTTTACACCACTAACGATGGTGTGGTACTGCACGACAAGGACATCTGTATCGGGTGTGGTTACTGCTTCTACGCATGCCCCTTCGGTGCGCCCCAGTTTCCAGAAACGGGCGCGTTTGGCTCGCGTGGCAAGATGGATAAATGCACCTTCTGTGCGGGTGGCCCAGAACAGGCGAATTCCAGCGAGGAATATCGTAANTACGGCCGTAACCGTATGGCAGAAGGGAAACTGCCCCTTTGTGCGGAAATGTGCTCNACCAAGGCGCTTCTCGCTGGCGATGGTGACAAGGTCGCGGATATTTTCCGTGAGCGCGTCATGTATCGCGGCGCTGGCGCACTTCAGTGGGGCTGGGGAGTTGCCTACGACAAGCAAGGTGTCAAAGGCTAGGCAGTTTCCTACCGGGCTTTGATNGGGNTGGTTGANGACGGTGGTGGCGAGTCTTGCNGCCACCGTCATTTATCTTGTTTCGGGGNAGGACGCTNCGGTTCACCCTCTCGTGACGTGGGGATCTCGGANNNGATNCTCGTGTTACTGANGCNGGCCCAACGAACGCCATCATTTCCANNAGTGCAGTTAAGGAGTTGAACGTGACTAACTCTCGATCCTGGGTTCTCGTCTTGTGGCTTGCCGCCTTGGCTGTTGCCGTGCTGGCACCGANCAGTTTCACACTGGCGGAGTCCGGAGAGCCCGTTGCTGCAATTAATAACCCGAATCCGGGANCNGACCTCTGGCGTGCAGTGAGGGGTCATCTGGATTCACCGGCAGTGACCCAGGTCAGTGGNCATGACAGTTCGGTGCTCGTCAACGAGGAAGGGAGTCGNTGGACGGCCATNCGCGTCAATGAATTGGTGCCGAAGTCACGGGAGTGGCTCATCTTTGTCATCCTACTGCTTGGACTCCTGTACATGGTGGCGGGCCCGGCAAAACTTCAACACGGCGAGTCTGGAGTCGAGGTGCAGCGCCATAACGTCACCGCCCGGTTCATCCACTGGTTTATGGCGATCCTTTTCATCGTGTTGGGTATNACAGGATTGATTCTCTTGTTTGGACGGGTGGCNTTGATTCCTTTGATCGGAAAGGAGGCCTTTGGCGTGGTTGCGAGTCTCTGCAAGGAAACGCACAACTTTGTCGGCCCTTTATTTCCGGTCGCCATCGTCCTGGTGTTCTTCAACCTTATCCGGGGCAATCTTTATGAACGCGGCGATATTAAATGGATTCTGAAAGGGGGAGGCTTCTTTGGGAAAGGCCATGTTAGCGCCGGAAAGTTTAATCCCGGCGAGAAGATCCTTTTCTGGTTGACTATATTTCTTGGCATCGGAATCTCGGTGACGGGATATGTCCTCGATTTCCCCGCTATTGCGGTCTGGGTCGTAAGCGTGTCCCCTGATTTCAGTCAATATCGGCATGTNATGGAATTCTCCCACGTGGTCCATACGATTATCGCGGTCGTATTCATTGCNCTNATCTTTGGTCATATCTTTTTAGCCACCATGNTGGTGCCGGGAACGCTCTCNGGGATGACCACCGGCAAGGTTGATGCAAACTGGGCCAAGGAGCATCATGACCGGTGGTATGACGAGATAGAGGTGGGCAGNGACAAGGAGCCCTAGTCCGGCGTAGGCGTTCAGATCACGTTCTGAGCGAAANGNTAGCGCGAGGGTCGCAANTTGCGACCCTCNCTTTTTTTGACGCAAGGAATAGTCCATGATCCTTATCCGATAGGTGCNGGGAGNTCTTGTTGAGGATGCAGTGCCACAGACTGGTTGTTGCCCTGGTGTTGGTGATTTCGCAAGGATTGGCGGGCGCCACGAATTCGACGTCGGCGCAAGCCTGGGTGATGGCGATCCAGATGCGGGATGTTGCGCGCCTCAGTGTCCTGCTGGAGAACGGGTTCGTCGACATAAATCTCACNAACAAGAAAGCGAAGACGGCCCTCATGATTGCNGCCCAGGCTGGAGATTTCCCACTGTGCTCGGCTCTTGTCNCGGCGGGCGCAAGGATCAATGTGCAAAACGAAAACGGAGGTACGCCTCTGATGCACGCGGCAGTGGGAGGTGACCCCGAAATTGTCAACNTGCTTCTGTCAGCGCAGGCNAGGACNGACACTGCTGCTGTTAACGGATGGACTGCCGCGGCGCTTGCCGCGGCAAAGGGCCACGTTTCTATNGTGGATCGTTTACTTCGNGCAGGAGCAGATCCAAATCTNGGCGATATCTTCGGCTGGACACCCTTGATGCACGCAGTCGANCAGGAGCGGCATGAGACCGTCGCGCTGTTTCTTCGGCAGCCGTCTATTCGGGTGAATCTGCGAAATCTTGACGGCGTCACCGCCCTNCATCGTGCCGTCGCCCAAGGNTTTCGTGAGATCAGTCGGATGCTGGTCAGGGCAGGCGCAAGGATCGATTTGCCTGACCAGACAGGACGAACTGCCGTGGACTACGCCCGCGAGGCGGGACAGACANAGATATTGAAAGACCTTGGCGGCTGACAACGCACCCTAACAGAGCACCTGTCTGGCGCAGTAACTGTCTAGGGTAACCACCTTACTNGATCCTTCGACGGCNTGATCGACCCTTTCGCTTTTAAACTCGAGCTCCAGACGGTGNCCAAAAGTCTCGAAATAGGAAGTGAACATCGACTGGCCGGCAACACCGACAGCNAAAAGATAATCGGTTTGCGNATCGTGTTCTAACAGGATNGCCGCAAGCGGGTTAGGCGCTGGCCCGCCCAGTACCCGACCACCTTCTGCAGGATCATAAACACTGCCTTCCGAACAGCAGTAGATAACGTTCTGCCGGCGGTGAAATAGGTTGTCGTGTCCCGCNTATTGCACCTCTTCAGGCCGGTAGTTAATAAAACTCACCTGAACTGAGGGATGACTCATTTTGTGTGCACAGATGGCGGAAAACGAAACAATCTGATTTTGTAGGCCGACGCCACCGGGCCAGTCATATTCGCCTCCCTGCTGGGTCTTGAGGCTTGTGGTCTGATTAATCGACTGTTCTAGACGGATGAGAAAGCACGGTGTTGAGATATAAGGATAGAAAAAAAGATAGCTCTCGTCGGTGATNAGGTCACCTGCTTTCAGAGGTGTGTCATTTTCTTGGACTAACCGTACCCGATTGAAAAATTGGCCTTGGTTCACCGAAGCGACCAGGGTTTCCGGATAAGATGCGACAGTGGCTGCGGCGCTAGCGCAAACCTTGATGAATCGCCGGCGGCCGGTTTGTGTTTTTCGCTTCATAAGGTCNNCCGCTAAGGCCTCCAGTGACTAGGTTCAGTACTGCCTCAAATGACCAACGAAGAGCGTGTTGTCAGGCATGATAAAATAATTTTTCTTCAAGCGCATTATTGAGTTCGAGTGCTTGACCTCCGACGANGCTTCTGTTGGAGCGTTTGAGGCCTGCGGAGAGGTGGCAGAGCTAGGTTTATTGTGACGGTCTCGAAAACCGTTGTACCGAAAGGTACCGTGGGTTCGAATCCCACCCTCTCCGCCATCTGCCTGCAACAAACNGGGCTGTCGGGNCTCGACCTCAAAGCCCNCTGCGGATCACCTGTGAGGAAAAATGGAAAATTGTCTGTTTTGTGATTTCGANAATGATGANTTGATTGAGGAAGGGGAGTACTGTTATGCGCGCCGCGATGGCTATCCTGTGAGCGAACACCACACGCTGATNATCNCGAAAAGGCACGTCGCCTNCTNTTTCGATCTTGACGACCAAGAAGTTATCGACATGCATCACATGGNGGTGAAAATGAAGGCCCGGATCGAATCAATGGATACGACCGTCAGCGGTTTTAATNTCGGGGTCAATGTTGGCCGGGACGCCGGCCAGTCTATCTTCCACGTACACATGCATTTGATGCCGCGCCGAAAAGGAGACATTGACAACCCGCAGGGAGGTGTTCGGGGCGTGATTCCCTCCAAGCGCACCTACGTCAGAAAGAGTAAAAACTCTTAGGCGGGACTACCGTATAGAAGGCGGTGACTAACTGCCCCCTTGGCCCGGAATTTCTTCCCCAAGTGCCTGCAGGTTTCTAACAGCCGCCCGGTTACCTTGGGCGGCAGCCTCGTTGAACCAATGGACCGCTACTGCGCGGTTGGGTGCCACGTCTTCATATCCGTTGAAGTAAAGCCATCCTAGGTTGGTCTGCGCCGGCGCATAGCCTTGTTCTGCGGCCTTGCGATACCAGAATGCTGCGCTGGCAAGATCCTTGTCGATAACAAAGCCGTCCACGTAATAATCGGCTAGGTCCGATTGCGCCCAGGCGCTTCCTTCATGTGCAGCGAGTTGCACTGGGGCCAGAGCGGCGCTGAACATGCCAATAGCCCTCGGTTTGTCTCGGTTGGTGCCTCGGGCTTCAAGAAGCATGCGCGCAACGCGAACCTGNGCCTGCGGTTCGNCCTCCTTGGCCAGCGGAGTCAGAAACTGGAACGCACGCCTGTAGTCCCCGTTGTAGTACGCNTTAATGCCNCTCACGAGGTTTAAGGAAGCCTGCTCATCTGCGATTGCCTGCGCCCTGGATATCCGGTCGTCAGCCTCTGTTTGAAGACGTTGCTGTTCCGTCTCGAGATANTGCCGTCGCTGTAGCTGAGTGCTCAGGATGACCACATTTGGGTTTGTCGGATCGACAGCTGCCGCCGCTTCAAGCTCCCGGGCGGCCAGCCCAAGCTCGTTCCGCGCTAAGGCATCGCGCGCGTCACCAAGATAAACCTGTGTGATNCGTTCGATCCCATTGCGGGCCCTGGCGTTTGCAGGATCCTGCGNGAGGACAGTGCGATAAAGTGCCAGAGCGTTGTCTCCCGGTGGCGTGCGGAGATGGCCGGCGTCAAAAGCGGCTGACGCCNCGGCCAAGANGTTTTCGATCTTCTGTTTTTGCTCACGCGCCCGCTGGACTTTGGTCGCCTCGAGTTTTGCTACCACTTCCTCCTGTTTCCAGNAGTTCTCGAACTTTNCGATNCTGGAACGAGTGGCTATCAGATCGGTCTGTTCGCCGATGGTCCTGATGGCGTCATCAAGGAGTCCCCGGGCACCGGAAAAATCGTTGC
The DNA here is from genome assembly GCA_002171735.1 of Proteobacteria bacterium TMED61. Lineage (GTDB taxonomy): Bacteria > Pseudomonadota > Gammaproteobacteria > Arenicellales > UBA868 > UBA868. The sequence goes on from NHDO01000022.1 coordinate 9,081, forward strand.
GTTGAGTAAGTTGGTCAATCTTGGCAATAATTCCATCGTTTACCCNCANAAGACCCTGTTGGGCTGCGGTGCTGTCCGGATTCATCTTGAGGACGGTCCGAAACGCGCTGTAGGCGTTCGCATCTGGCGGGCTGATCAAACGCCCTTCCTCAAGATAGGATTGCGCCCGGGCGAGGTGGGGTCTACTCAATTGCGANACTTTTTCTGCATCGCGATAGGCATTGGCGCGAGCGAGATCATCCTTGCGGGAAAAGTCGGTAACGTTCGAGCTCCCGGCAACGTCAGTAAGCGGGGTCTGCGCAATTTCAATGTTTGAGAGACTCGAAGGCGTAAGGTCGGTTGCACCAATAATCTCAATCGTTGTGTTTGAAGGGCNGTTCACATTCGCCCCCGGGGGCGTGACGAGAAGGTAAAGCAAGTAGACCGTAATCAGAACCAGAAAAACGCCGACACCGAATCGGACNGAATAAGCGCGCAGTGGGNCGGGAAGTTTCTGAAGTAGTTTTTNCCCGTCAAAGCCGGCCGCTCTCTTGGCAAGCNCTTCCNCCGACCTGCGGTGCTGGNNTGGCAGCGAAAAATCGTCGAATTCAGGATCGACCAATGCTTGGCNTGCATCTTCCAGATCATCCGCAATTCTTAATGGAGTCCGGTCATCCGAGATCTGATCGGGATTCACACCGTGTTTCTCGGAATCGTGCAGTCCGCCGGAAAATAGGGGTTCTCGCCGATTGTGGTGCGTATTCGCCGTGTTAATGCCGCGACCGGCTAGTTTATAGTTCTTTAGATTGGGTGCTACGGGTTTTGGCGTTTTGATTGCGTTGGTTGTTTTATCGAGCGCGCTCAGCACGATAGTGGATGCACCTCGTATACGGTTCACCATTGAGTCCCGGGGATTNTCGCNGGATACATCTTTCGCGTCGCTGGCTTTGCCGCTTGCCCGGGCACCGGTCTGCTCTATCTCAACGCTTAATTTNGGAGGCTCGCTCTCGTCTGAGTCNGGCAGCGTCCCAGGATCAAGGGCGGCGATCAGNTCNNCTGCATTTTGGGGCCTTAAAGTTGGATCGAGCCGCANCAGTTGGTCGATTAGCGACAGAATCGAATGTGAGAAAAATCCCTGGCCCATATCCACAGCTGTGGGGAGGGGATCGCTCAGACCCTTGTCGATAGCCTCAAGCCGCACAAGCGCATTCATGGGCGCGACGCGACAGACACCCTGATAGAGGATTGCACCCAGCGCATAGTAGTCTGTCCATCGACCCAATTGACCGCGGAAACTCGCAAGTTCCGGCGCGCGAAAGTCGTGCACGGATTGTGCATCCGGTGGCGGGTAGTGANACTTATCNGTACTNAACCCANAAATCACTGATTGATNTTCATCAGCAAGCAGAATGCGTGCTGGTGTCAGTTCCAGATGCAATCCGNCAGTATCATGTGCAGCATCGAGATANGTGATCGCAGAATACAGNATGGTCTTAAGGGTTTCCTCCGGAAGGCGCTGTCCCATATCCAGCAGGTCAGCCAACGAAGCCCGGACNGGAAGATCGATGGAATACCAAGCAGCTCCGTCGNTNTCCTCGTAGTGTGCAATCCGCCCCGGNTGGTCGAGTTGGCTGAGTACTCGCGCCAGAAGCAGAAATTCCGTCAGCCCCTGCTCAAAGTCCGANTTGAACTGTGCATCACAAAGCAGCAAGGAGACGCCATCNGTATCACGGACGGCAAACTGAATCGGGAAGTACTCCTGAACAACGGTAGCCCCATCGTTGGCAAGGTAGGTGTATCCGCTGTCCGATGTCCCCAGCAGTTTTGAAATGATATTTGGGCCGAGGGCAGACCCCGGCACCAATGGAGCGGCTTGGAGCGTACCGTGTTCGGGAGTTTCTGCTGGGGCGGTATTTTCGCCGGGTTGGGGATTTTGCGTATCTGTTGTCATCGTGATACGGGAAGTNCTTTTTGTCAGCACGAACCTTACAGGCGGNGNTCCCGGTGCCGGGAATCATGGTCGGGCAGATCGCGTTAGCGGTGTCCGCGCGTGCACAGGATCNGAATTGGGTTCAGCCNGCGAGGCCATATAATACCGCGGATAGCAGAGATCGAATAGGGATGATGTGATTTTTTCGGGTCGGAAAGTGAAATATCTAAGATCCTAGCGCGGCTCTGTTCGCGGAGAGCATGGAGTGATTAGCGAGTTCAAANGCNCCCCTTTTTTNCAGTAGGAANAAGATGATTTCACCAAGTCGACGGATGGCATCCGTTCAGCAGCCGATCATTCCGGTAATCGGAGACCTCATTCTGGCAAACCCGGGGACCATCTCCCTTGGGCAGGGAATTGTTCATTNCCCCCCGCCTGCCGATATCGAGGGCGGTATACGCATGTTTTGGGATGACCCAACGGCGCATCAGTATGGTCCGGTGGAGGGACTGGAGCCGCTNCGGTCTGCGCTNTCGGAGAAACTTGTTTCGGAAAACAGGATCTCGCTTGAGGGTNGGGAGGTNGTCGTGACTGCTGGAAGCAATATGGGGTTTTTGAACCTGTTGCTGGCGATCACGGATCCCGGCGACGAGGTGATTCTGCCNAAACCGTTTTACTTCAATCAGGAAATGGCGGTTCGAATTGCGGATTGCGTCCCNGTGACGGTGCCAACGGATGCCAATGGGCATCTGCAGATAGAAGCAATCGAAAGCGCAATCTCTAAAAAGACTCGGGCCGTAGTTACGGTATCACCCAACAACCCTACCGGGATCGTGTATCCGGAAGCTTCACTGAGGGCCGTGAACACTCTGTGCCGGGATCACGGGGTCTATCATATTAGTGACGAAGCCTACGAGTATTTCCTTTACGACAGCGCCGAGCATTTTTCTCCCGGTGCGATTGAAGGTAGCGAGTCGTACACGATCTGCTTGTACTCGTTAAGCAAGGCGTATGGTTTCGCCAGTTGGCGGATTGGATATGCGGCGATTCCCAAAAATCTGTTTGGGGCGTTGCGAAAGGTCCAGGATACGAATGTGATCTGCGCCACGGCGATTTCTCAGTACGCTGCATTGGGTGCGCTTGAGGCCGGTGCGGATTACTGTCGGCCATATCTTGCCGATATGGCAATTGTCCGCCGCCAGGGTATCGAGGCATTGAGCACATTGGGTGATAAGGTAAGCCTGTTGCCGAACTCGGGGGCTTTTTATCTTTTTGTAGAGGTGCCTGGCTACGATGGTGACGGCCTCGATCTNGCTCGGGTCTTGATCGAACGCTTNGGNGTCGCAGTTATTCCGGGCAGCGCCTTTGGCATAATCGACCGATGTGCGTTTAGAGCTTCTTTTGGCGCCCTCCAGAGCGACAGCGCGATTGCCGGGCTCGACCGTCTGGTTACCGGACTGAAATCCCTGCTCTGACCCCNGTCGGTTTGCGTTAGGGGCGTATCTTAGATACCCTTTGGCGCCTCCGCGGAGAGGTGGCCGAGTGGCTGAAGGCGCACGCCTGGAAAGTGTGTATACGTTAATAGCGTATCGAGGGTTCGAATCCCTCTCTCTCCGCCAGTTCGATTATTCTCGGNCAGGTTTCCTGCTTTCTCTACAACGTTGTTGTGGTCGAGCAATACTGTCACTTGCCGTTGAAATTCACACCCTGGGGTTTCTCACTCCACCGCGGTGGGGCAGAGGGGATAAGGAAATCGACATCTCCCAATGTTCCCGATGAGCATAAATAAGACTGCTTGCTCTCGCCGATCTATTGCGTCCGTTGGAGGGCAGCACAACAGGCGTCGAATTTCTGTAGATAGGCCGTCTTTCGATCGCTGGGTAGCCATGCGGAGATGAACCCATTACGTATAAACTTCGCCATGGTTTTCCACGACAAGTCCGCTGTACGCTGCGCTTCGATTAGCGTCTGCGTCAGCCAACCCGAGCCGAACTGCGCCGGATCATCGCTGTTGAGTGAAATCACAACGCCCCGTTCCAGCAGGCCGGTCATCATTGCCAGATCATCAGGCGAGGTCTGTGACTGGAATGCGTAACGTGTAGGGCAGCCAGTCAGCGCGATGTTCTTGTCGACCAGCTGCTGGACTACGCTGTCGTCCTCAATAGCNTTGAGTCCATGGTCTATGCGCTCTACGCCCAGGGTCTCGATGCAGCCGCGAATGTGCTCGATGGAATTAGGGATATGCACGTCACAGTGCGACGTAAGTTTATAGCCTTCTTTTTTTGCGACAGCAAAGACCGGGGCAAAGGCGTTCGGGAAGTCGGGAAGCTCCGGATTGTCGAGACCAATNCCAGCAATTTGGTTCTTATAGGGCTTGATCGCATCAAGAATGTTCAGAGCCTCTTCAACGGGCCTGTCACGCTGAAAGTTCATAATCNACTGCACCTCAACACCAAAGTCTCTAGCGCCCGCGAGGCTTCCTGATTGCAGAGCCTCAAGCTGGGTTTCGAGGCCAACGCCCTGCCGTAGGCCTTGCTGTGGGTCAAACATCACCTCAGCGTAGACGATCTTTTCAATCTGACAGCGCTTCAGATATCCATAGGTGATGTCCTCGTAATCCCTCCCGCTACGCAGCACGCTTCGGCAAACATCCAAANCTTCGATAAAACTATCGAGGTTTTGTTTCGGATCCGACTTACCTTTGTCCTGTCCCGCGAGGATGTCAGCCGCAGACTTGTAGGGCAGCGCTATCCCATTACGGCCGGCAATGGTGAGTAGTAGGTCAGCTGCAATTGTGCCTTCTATATGGACATGCAATTCCGCCTTGGGGATNGCGNTGATGANNTGTGTNATGTCNCTCATGNTTAATTTTCCAAAGCCNGATGANGNCGANNGCCTCAGGNATCGCGGTANNGGTAGTTNTTATCGAAACGTTCCATCAGGTATTCCCCGTAATGCACCTGCAACACTTCTCGACTGGGCAGGCCCGCTGACAGCATCGGGTATATGGCCGCGTCGAAATTCGGATCGAAGAAAAAAGCCACCGAGTATCGCTCCCGTTCGTTGAGTACGACCCGGTGCGGTGTTGAGGGCCAGCGCCCGCCAGAAATGACCGAGAGCATATCGGCGACATTGAGGACAAACGCATTTTCAAGCGGGGGTATGCTGATCCAACTTCCCTCTGATGTCTGAACCTCGAGACCCTCATTCGCATCTTGTGCCACTAGCGTAAGAAAACCATGATCGGTGTGCGGTGCGGAGCCGAATTGATCCCGATGCCCAGAGGGGCTGAGGGCGGGATAACGGAGCAGGCGAAGAAAGAGAGTCGGCTCGGTAAACCACTTAGTCAAAGCGTCAGGACCGAGTCCCAACGCCACCCCCAGTCGCTGTGTCAGTCCATACGCAAGCGATTGCATGGCGTTGAGGTAGTCAAGGCAAGTCATGCGGAACTCCGGGATCAGGGCATCAGGCCACTGGTTAGGTCCGAAGATCGCGCTCCCCCAGCGTGGGTGGTCTGGGCCAATCGGCTGCATCACCATAAAGGACTCAGACTGGTTGGGTTGAGTGGCGGGCGTCACCGACGAAGTGACGGTTTGGCTTTCGTTTTTTCCAATATAGCCGCGATGGAAGCGATTAACGGCAAGCTCCAGTTTTTTCTCTTTGGGTAATGCGTGAAAGGCGTGGTTGGACTCAAGGAGGCAACCGATCCGGTCGGCGTCAACGTCATGGCCCCGGATATAACAAAAGCCATGGGTGGTCAGGGCCTGGTCTAGGGCGTCCGCGATATCGGGATCTGAAACTGAAGATGCCCCCGATCGAATGTCAACGCACGGAATTTCGGAGATCATTCCTGGGGCCTGAATTGAACTGAGGCAGGCAGGATAGCACGCGCCTCCTGGATGCGGCCACCGGGTGCCAGGGATCGCAAAGAACTGAAGAGCAAGGGACTTGAGGCTGATCCGGCATAGGTTAAAATCCGCGGCCATTGTATTTACCCATGATTGACCACTTGAGAGAGACTATGACACTAACCCAGGCAGACACTTCCGGTCCGGACAGAAGCGGGCCGTCTACGACTCGATACCGGACTTTGATTCTGGGTGCTTCATACGGCTCTCTGCTGTCGACCAAGCTGATGCTCGCGGGCCACGATGCAACCCTCGTTTGTCGAGAGGCTACAGCGGCCATTTTCAATGCAGAAGGTTCAGTAGTCAGGATTCCGGTCAGAGGGCGTGAGGGGCTGATCGAAGTGGATTCCGGCAGTCTTTCAGGTTCACTTCAAGCTGTTGCTCCTGAGAAGGTTGATCCCGCAGAGTTCGATCTCGTCGTGCTTGCGATGCAGGAGCCCCAGTACAGCGCGCCGGGCGTGCGTGAACTCATCGGTCGGGTCGCGGCTTCGGGTGTCCCCACAATGGCCATCACTAACATGCCGTTGTTGCCTTATCTCGCACGGATTCCGGGCCTTGAGACCGGGGCTCTCCGGTCCTGTTTTCTGGAGCCTGAGCTTTGGGATCCTTTTGATCCTGACCTGATGACGTTGTGCAGTCCTGATCCACAGGCGTTTCGCCCACCCGAGGAGAAACCCAATGTGCTGCAGGTTCGGTTGCCGACTAATTTCAAAGCGGCAGCGTTTGCCGATGGAACCCACACCGCAATGCTGCGGGACCTCGATACCGGCATTGAAGCCGCACGTTTTCAAAGCCCGGAGCACGGCGCACTGGAGTTGCCGGTAAAGCTTCGCGTATACGACTCGGTTTTTGTCCCGCTTGCAAAGTGGGCCATGCTGATGGCTGGAAACTATCGATGCGTCCAGGCGGAAGAGATGAGACCGATTAAGGAAGCTGTTCACGGTGATCTCGACGCGAGTCAGGCCGTCTATGACTGGGTGGTAGGGGTCTGTATTGATCTTGGCGGAGACATTTCGGATTTTGTGCCTTTCGAAAAGTATGCCAAGGCCGCCAGTTCACTCGCCAACCCCTCGTCTGCTGCGAGGGCGCTGGCAGGTGGCGCGAAGAACATAGAACGCGTTGATAAACTGGTCTCTTTAGTGGCGGCTCAGCAGGGTAAACACCTCGAAGTCGTCGACGAGACGGTGGCGGTAGTAGAAAAGTGGTTAACCCAGAACCGCGCAGCGTAAGAGAGCAGCAATCGACGAGTGTTTCCCAGAATGTCCCCGAAACAAACGTAAGGGATGAAATGTCTAAAGCGTTGCGCCGTGCTCNGCGACNCCGTACTNNGNGAGTTGCGCNGTNAGGTNNTCATANGCNTCGTCNACNGAATCGGTCANNAAGAACAAGTCCAGGTCATCTTCACTGATCGTGCCATGCTTGATCAACGTCTCAAAGTTGATAGCCTCCCGCCAGAAAGACTCGTCATAGAGCACGATCGGCAGGTGCTTTCGGATCTTGCCCGTCTGCAAAAGGGTCAAGATTTCAAATAATTCGTCCAGGGTTCCAAAGCCCCCAGGAAAAAACACTACGGCTTTGGCCATGTANGCAAACCAGAACTTGCGCATAAAGAAGTAGTGGAACTCGAGTGACAATTCACGGGTGATGTAGTGATTGTTGGCTTGCTCGTGGGGCAGAGAGATTCCAAGTCCAACATTGATGCCACCGGCGTCGGAGGCTCCACGATTTGCGGCCTCCATGATTCCAGGACCACCGCCCGAGCAGACTACGAAGCGTCGGTGATCTTCGGGAAGATTCTTTGACCAATCAGTGAGGCGCCGGGCAAGGTCGCGGCAGGCATTGTAGGCGCTTGCCATCAACTCGGGAGAGGCAGGGGCGACCTCTCCAATGGGGTGTTCATCCTCGGGAGAGGGAGCGCGGGCCGATCCCATGAAAACGATAGTGTCTTCAATTTCGTGGTGTGCAAAGCGTGATTGCGGTTCAACAAATTCTGAAACGATGCGCAGGAGTCGAGCATCGGCGCTGTCTAGAAATTGGGTATTTTTATAGGCTTTCATCAGTTTTCCTGGTGCTGAAAATGTGCAGTCTTTTACCAATATGCACGATGGCACCGGTTTNTTGGTCGATTGAGGATGTGAATCTGAGGGAAATGGTGTGGGATCTTCATTTATGGTATATTGTATACCAAAATGTACTAACCCTACCGGTCCTCAACTAATCCAGATTTGTCTCGATCTCGAGCGACTGGTGACGACCTGTTGGACCAGTGAGTTTTTTGGAACGCGCCTCGACACTNCGGGAAGAGAGAACCAAATGAAAGCTGTTTTGCAGGAGTCCTTCGGNGGCGCTGACGTTATGTATCTCGGTGAACAGGAAGATCCTGTCCCNGGGNNGGNTCAGGTATTGATCCGAGTGGTCACAACCAGCGTCAACCGGCCGGACATTATTCAAAGAGAGGGTAACTACCCGCCTCCCAAAGGGGAGTCGGATGTACTCGGCCTCGAGGTCGCAGGAATCATCGCGGCAGTCGGAGAGGGCGTCACGCAATGGCAGGAAGGGGATCGCGTGATGGGTCTCGTGGGTGGCGGTGCCTACGCTGAACTGGCACTCGCGTGGGCGAGTCACCTGATGCCCGTACCCGATCGATTGAGTTGGGCAGAGGCGGCGTGTATCTGCGAAACCTATATCACGGCGCACCTAAATCTCTTCCAGTNCCCCGGGCTTGAAAACGGTCAAAGCGCACTGCTTCACGGCGGNGGCGGTGGTGTCAATACAGCAGCTATTCAGTTGTGCCAGGCCCTAAACCCCGATAGNCCGCTTTTCGTGACGGCATCGGCAAAAAAGACAGAGCGCGTTGCTGCGCTGGGCGCCANCCATGTGATTAATTACCAGTCGCAAGACTTTGCCGANGTCATCAANGATCTNACCAAAGGTAGAGGGGTTGATGTCATTCTGGATCATATCGGCGCGCCTTATCTGGNCTCAAACCTCAAGTGCCTTGCCGTCAATGGGACGCTGGTTCTGATTGGGGTTATGGGGGGAGTCAAATCAGAGTTGAATCTCGCCCAGCTTATGGTGCGAAGACAAAAAATTGTGGGCTCAGTGCTGCGNCCACGGCCGCTGGCTGAAAAAGCCCGAATCATTGCGCGCTTTGCCGACGATGTCCTGAATCTATTCAAGGAACGNCAGATCATCCCGTTGGTGGACCAGGTTTTNCCGCTCGAAGATGTCTGCAANGCCCATCAGATGATGGAATCATCGGAGCACTTTGGCAAACTTGTTCTCCAGGTAGATCAGACACAGGACGTTCAGTGATCGCGATGATCATTTACTTAAGCGGGCGCACCTTCGGCAGAAAGATTNATGTATTTATTTGAGTATCAGGCCAAGGCNTTGATGCGCGACTGGGGTATTCCAGTGCTGGAGGGCGCGGTTGCAACTTCGGAGCAACGCGCGCTCGATGCAGCNCGGGAGCTGGGTGAGGGTCCCTGGGTGGTCAAGGCCCAGATCCATGCAGGGGNGCGCGCGAAGGGCTGCGTCGAGGGCGAATCGAATCTTTCCGGTATTGAATTNAGNGATACGGTGTTGCAGGTGGGCCGNGCTGCGGCAGGCATGTTGGGTGCGCACCTAGCCACACCCCAGACTATGGGAAAGGGGGAGACCATCAATGCGGTTTACATCGAGCCTGAGATCAAGTCCTCCGTTCAACTTTTTGTTGCGATCCTGATTGATGGTCAGCGTGGAGAGCCCGTGTGTCTGGCAAGCATGAGGGGTGGTAGCCAGGTAGAGCGCGATGTTTCTGATGATCCAAAGAGCTCAGTCCGAGTGAATCTCGGCGCTGGGAGTCAGATCGCTGCGGAGCCTGGATTGGAAATCGCTTCACAACTCGGACTAAGGCCGGCAGTGAAGGCCGGATTCGCTCAACTGATTCAGCAGTTGCATGCCCTCTTCATGGCCTGCGATTTGTCCTTGATCGAGATTAATCCTCTCGCGATTCGGGATAACGACTCACTGGTTGCGCTGGACGCCCGGGTGACGGTGGATGACAACGCCCTGTTCCGTCAACCCAAGTTGGCAGCGTTGGCATCTCGGGCGGAGGTCTCAAAGGCGGAGGAAGTCGCCGCCAAACACGGTTTTAACTATATTCAGTTTGACGGCGACATCGGTACGTTTTCAAGTGGCGCGGGACTGGCGATGGCAACGTTGGACGCGTTGTCCCACCTCGGGGGCCGCCCAGCCAATTTCTTGGATGTGCCGCCGGTGCTTGAGGTCAGTCGGGTCAAGGAAGCGTTCCTTCTGGTCTTATCAGATCCCAAACTTCGTTGCCTGCTTGTTAATGTTTTCGGTGCCGGCATTATGCGCTGCGACACGATTGCTGATGGCCTGCTGCTCGCACATCTGGAACAGCCGGTGACTGTACCACTGGTGATGCGATTAGCGGGAACCAACGCGCCGCTAGCCATTTCAAGGCTGGAGGGCTCAGGACTGCCCGTCCAATTTGTTTCCGACCTCGCCTCCGGCGCAGCTATCGCAGTTAGCAGTGGTTCATCCCAGACCTCTTCAACCCCGTCAGAGTCGATTACCGGTCGACTCGCCAAGTGGTTCTCGGGCGTACGCACAGGGTCGGGGTCGTGAGCATTCTCATTGATGACTCAACCCGGGTAATCTGCCAAGGGATTACGGGACGCCAGGGCACCTTCCACTCCGAGCGGGCGCTTGCGAGTGGCACCCGGATCGTGGGCGGTGTTCGTCAGGGCAAGGGTGGCGNGATGCATCTTGGTGTCCCGGTGTTTGATACNGTTGCTGAGGCTATGGACGTAACCCGGGCGAATGCCAGCGTGATTTTCGCCCCCCCCGCCAACGCTGCTGAAGCGATCATTGAAGCAGTGGATGCGGAAATCGGCCTGGTGGTTTGCGTGACCGAGCGGATACCGGTGCTGGACATGGTGCGGGTACGCTCTTATATGGTGGGATCGAAGACGGTGTTGGTCGGCCCCAACTCTCCCGGTGTAGCCGTGCCTGGCCTCGGTACGCTTGGGATCATGCCCCAGGGGATTTTCCTNCGTGGAAANATAGGAATTGTGTCGCGNTCGAGCACCTTAACCTATGAAGCGGTNGACCAGACCACCCGAAATGGCCTGGGCCAGTCTTCATGCGTTGGTATTGGTGCCGATCCAGTAGGCGGCATCTCGATTTCAAGATGCCTTGAACTCTTCATGGACGATGANCAGACCGAAGGGATTGTGTTGATNGGTGAAGTGGGTGGCANGGCCGAAGAGGACGCAGCGGTATTTTTGTCGACCCTCNACAATNCTAAGCCGGTNGTNGCNTACATTGCGGGCCAGACTGTTCCGGAGGGAAGGCGGATGGGGCATGCCGGCACGATAATTCACTATGGGATGGGAACNGCGCGCACGAAGATTGATGCGTTGCGCAATGCCGGAGTGAGGGTTGTGCTTTCACCGGTGGNCATCGGTTCCTCAATCGCGGAGTGTCTCGCGCAAGAGGGATCAGTATCGCCAGATCCCCAGGCGGCAGCCTGATGTCCATTGCGGTCAAGCCGATCANCTCAGTGTCGAGCCTTAAAGAGCGGGTATATCATCGTCTGCGTGATGCGGTCGCCAATATGGATATTTATTCCGGAGAGGAACCGCCGCGGCTCGATGAGAGAAAACTGGCGGATAGCTTGGGAGTAAGTCGCACGCCGGTGCGTGAGGCGATTTCACGGCTTGAACAGGCCGGTCTCGTCAGGAATATCCCCCGACGGGGAACCTTTGTGGCGCGAAAAACGAAGGACGAGATCCTTGAGATTATTTATGCCTGGGCATCTATCGAAAGCATGGCAGCGAGACTCGCAACCCTGCGTGCGACGGATCAAGAGATTGCAGGCCTTCGCGATATTCTCGGGCAGGGCCATGCCAGCGCTGATCGAGCACCTATCGATGAGTATTCCAGAACCAATATCCAGTTCCATCAAGCCATCGTGTCACTGGCGCACAGTACACTGCTGACGGACCTTGCGGACAGTCTCTTTATTCATATGCGCGCCATCCGATCCCGAACGATCCAGGATGACGACCGCGCGCAGCGTTCGATTATTGATCATGCCCGGATTATTGAAGNTCTCGAGGAGCGCAAGGCCGAGACCGCGGAGACANTGGTTCGTGAGCATGCTCTGCATCTTGCCGACCATGTTGCAAAGAATGTTAGTTATCTGGATTGAGTGCGGGCATCACGTCTATTGAGTAGATTTCCCCAGTCTTAATAATTTCAATTCCCTAGTAAAAAAAATCGGAGACCCTGTTTATGAAAGCGCTTGAAGGTGTACGTATCCTTGATATGACCCATGTTCAGTCGGGCCCAACCTGTACCCAACTGCTGGCCTGGTTCGGCGCAGATGTGATCAAGGTCGAACGCCCAGGTGTTGGCGATGCGACCCGGGGTCAGTTGCGCGATGTTCCTGACGCCGACAGCCTGTATTTCACCATGCTGAACCACAACAAGCGCAGCCTAACCCTTAACACCAAGGACGAGAAAGGCAAGCAAGTGTTCACGCGATTGATCGAGACGTGTGATGTTATGGTCGAAAATTTTGCACCTGGCGCACTCGATCGGATGGGTTTCTCCTGGGAGAAAATTCAAGAAATTAACCCCAGAATGATCTATGCCTCGGTGAAGGGGTTTGGGCCCGGGCCATATTCGGAGTGCAAAGTTTATGAGAACGTAGCCCAGTGCGCCGGAGGCGCCGCTTCTACAACAGGTTTTCTTGATGGCCCGCCGCTGGTTACCGGCGCGCAGATCGGGGATTCGGGGACGGGCCTGCACCTTGCATTGGGAATTGTCACAGCCCTTTATCAACGGGAACATTCGGGTCGTGGTCAACGAGTCCTCGCATCCATGCAGGACGGGGTTCTTAACCTCTGCCGGGTAAAGCTCCGGGATCAGCAGCGTTTGGCGCACGGGCCCTTGAAAGAGTATTCACAATATGGAGAAGGAGTTCCGTTCGCTGACGCAACCCCGCGCGCGGGAAATGACTCGGGCGGTGGGCAGCCAGGAAGGATTCTAAAGTGCAAAGGTTGGGAGAGTGACGCCAATGCCTACACCTACTTCATTACCCAGGCCGCGGTTTGGCAGAAGATCTGCGATGTCATCGGGCGACCGGAGTGGAAGGAGGACCCAGACTTCGCAACGCCTCCTGTACGTCTTCCGCGTCTGAACGAAGTGTTCGAGGCTATTGAGCAGTGGACCATGACCAAGACCAAGTACGAAGTGATGGAGATCTGCAATCCGTTGGATATTCCTGTAGGGCCAATCCTGTCAATGCAGGAGTTAAGTGAAGAGCCGTCCCTGCGTGAGACCGGCACAATCGTCGAAGTGGATCACCCCACCCGTGGCAAATACCTTACAGTAGGTAACCCGGTGAAGCTATCCGATTCACCCAGTGAGGTCAGTCGTTCCCCTTTGCTTGGGGAGCATACTAGCGAGATCCTCCAGGCAGTCCTGGGCTACAGTGCCGAAGAGATATCAGAACTGCGCGAGGCTGGTGCTGTCGGACGGGAAGATTGCGCTTCCTAAGACGCTGACGGGCACGGAAGCTCAGTCCAGGAGTGAACTCCCGGTAAGAGTGACCGTGCCCTTGGTTTTTTGTCCATGCAGCTGACGTATTTGGAGAGGCAGATATCCTAAGTCGTCCGCGAACCAGTAGTACAGTTCACGGGAACTGTTCCGGTCAATAAAGAAGCGGGTAGATGAGATAGCTCTCGAGGCGATATTGAGGGTTTCCTCCTCCTCCTCGATAAATCGGTAATCTCGGATGCGGTGTCCTTCATGGACGTGCAGCACGAAATCACGCTTGCCTTCGGCCAGCTGTAGACGGCCCATCAGTTCAAAACTCAACGGATCCTGCATACCGGCTGCGAGGGGAAAGCTCTGGACATTTCCTTTTGCAAAACCTTCGCTCATGCCAGAGACCCAGTCAAACTCGATGCGGATGTCCCGCTTGGGGTTCTCTTTGTCTTCTCCAATAGAATAGAGTGTCGGCCGGATCATACCGTCGTGCAGTGTGAACCGAGAGATTTCGTAGACCGGGCCATAACCCGAAAGTCGGGCGACACCTTTGAGTCGGGTGGTTGACCGCAGGATATACTCCTCTCCAACCTTTTCCAGGGAGACCTTCCGATCGGCCCGAAAGCCGGAATAGTCAACAGCGTATTCAGACCGAAAGGGTTCGAAGATCAAGTTCGAAGCGCTGCCCACACTAGGAAAAAGGCCAAGCAGCAGGGAGAATGCCACACCCAGCGCTAAGAACGCGGGGATTCGATTAATGAAAAGTAGTGGCCTCAATCGCATTCGACTGTTTTCGAATGATCCGCAGCGTGTACTACTGTTTTTATCTACCTGCTCGCTGCCGAGCGCGGGGGGATAATGAATATTCGGATCGTTACTTACAATATACACAAGTGTATTGGCGGCGTCGATCGTCGGTATGACCTTGCCCGGGTGGTGGGGGTAATTAGCCACTACCAGCCAGATCTGGTGCTGCTTCAGGAAGTCGTCCGTTACAGTCGTGAGTCAACGGGGGTACTGCAGATAGACGTTATCGGTGATGCCTTAGGACTCTTTCACCGGGAATGGATTCCCAATGTTCGCGTTCACCAATCGCGCGGATACGGTAATGCGATTCTGAGCCGTTGGCCGCTTAGTGATTCAGACAATATCAACCTTACGATCGGCCCCAAGAAACGTCGCGGCGCGCTTTACAGCAGAGTGCGGGTTCCCCAGCACCGAAGAGGTGATTCCGGAGGGCACAACAGGACTGTGCATCTTTTTAACGTGCATCTCGGACTTTCAGGAATCGAGCGTCGACTGCAGTTAAAGAAGCTGCTGGCACATGAAAATTTTAACCGCATTGCCCAGGCCACACCGGTGGTGGTCGCAGGTGATCTGAATGATGTCTGGGGCACACTGGGCCGTCAACTGATGCGGCCTGCGAGGTTCAGGGGAACAGATCGCAAGCCTCGAACCTTTCCGGCTTATGCCCCGGTGCGACCTTTGGACAGTCTGTATGTTCGCGGGGGGATAGAGATTGTGAGTTTGATGTCTTCGCGCCTGGCAATCGCACGTCAGGCTTCAGATCACCTCCCGCTGGTGGCTGATCTCACTCTTCTCTAGTACACGGTCTTACTGACAGCCTGCTTGTTAAGTTACTGTTGCTGCCACATTTTATAAGAACAAAAAAAGCGGGGCAGACGCCCCGCTTTTTCCTCTATTAGAGTTAGAGCCCGTACTACTGCTATTTGGTGGCATCCAGGGCCTGGTCAATGTCAGCAACAATGTCATCGATATGCTCAATACCGATCGACAGTCGGACCAGGTCTTCAGATACTCCCGAACTCGCCAATTCTTCAGGGGACAGTTGACGGTGGGTCGTGCTGGCCGGATGACAGGCAAGTGACTTAGCATCACCAATGTTAACGAGCCGGGTTAAAAGCTGCAGTGCATCAATGAACTTTGGCGCAGCCTCTGCACCCCCTTTGACGCCGAAACTCATTACTCCTGATCCCCGTCCACCCATGTATTTGTCCAACAGGGCTTTATGGGGACTGTCGTCGAGTCCGGCGTAACGAACCCATTCAACCTGGGGATGATCCTTGAGATGCTTGGCGACCGCCAGCGTATTCTCGCAGATGCGATCCATACGGAGGGCAAGGGTCTCGATACCCTGCATGATCAAGAAACTGTTCATTGGAGTCTGGCACGCACCCATATTACGCAGCGGCACGACGCGTGCACGAATGATATAGGGCGGCAAACCGGTCTCAGTGAACACCACGCCGTGGTAAGAAACGTCCGGTTCGTTAAGCCGGTTGAAGCGCTCCTTGTTGGCAGCCCAGTCGAACTGATTCGAATCAACAATGATCCCACCGACGATGGTCCCATGGCCGGACATGTATTTGGTCAGCGAGTGTACGACGATGTCACAGCCGTGTTCGATGGGTCGGCACAGGTATGGTGTCGGAACGGTGTTGTCGACAATGACGGGCACGCCGTGCGCATGGGCAATGTCCGCGACCTTTTCAAGATCCACTACGTTTCCTGCCGGGTTGCCGATGGATTCGCAGTAGACCGCTTTGGTTTTACTGTCGATCAGTCCGGCCATTGCGTCCAGATTTTCTGGATCGACAAACCGGGGTTCGATGCCAAACTGGGGAAAGGTATGGGCAAAGAGGTTGTAGGTTCCACCATACAGGGTCGACATGCAGAGGAAGTTGTCACCCGCCTCAGCAATGGTCATAAGGGAATAGGTGGTTGCCGCTTGCCCTGAAGAGAGCGCCAGACTGGCAACACCGCCTTCCATGTCCGCTACACGCTGCTCCAGCACATCGTTGGTCGGATTCATGATCCGGGTATAGATGTTCCCGAGTTCCGCCAGATTAAAGAGATTCGCGCCATGCTCGGTATCCCGAAACGCGTATGAAGTCGTCTGATAAATGGGAACGGCCACTGCGTTAGTAGTGGGGTCCGGTTTGTAGCCCGAATGAACCGCTTTGGTTTCAATTTTCATGTATCCTCCCTTCGTGAATTAATAGTCAGACCTGCAGGTGGGTCGGCCCTCATGACACTGTTGAAGCGCATCTGCTCAGGACAGAAAGTTCCAACAAATTCGCTACATGTGCCAGATAAAAGACACCTTACAAACCTCTGTGGAATCATGCAAGGCCTTCTGGGTGGGTCATAGCCCAACTGGGGCCGCCAAAGTACTACCAGATCGATGATCTCACTCTTATCTGAGGGTCAGTGGCTCCTTTTTGCCGTGATTCTGGCCGCGCTCATAATCTCTCTTTCGTTTCATGAGTTTGGCCACGCATTTACCGCGTTGCGTTTCGGTGACGATACGGCTCGCCGAGCAGGGCGCCTNACGGTTAATCCTGCGTCCCACATCGATCCGCTNGGTCTATTAATGGTGGTTTTCGTAGGGTTCGGCTACGCCAAGCCAGTGCCTACCAATCCGCGCCTCTTTAACTCGCGTTATGCGGAACTGCTGGTGGCCGCAGCGGGGCCTGCGATGAACTTACTGCTGGCGGTCATNAGCATTAATGCTTATTTGCTGGCGCTTAAGTGGGGCTGGATCTCGCTTGCCGATCCAGGACCGAGGCTGTTTTTTATCTACCTCGCGCAGATTAATCTGCTCTTGATGATTTTCAACCTGCTCCCGGTGGGTGCGCTAGACGGGCATTACATCTTGCCTTATTTCCTGCCGCGCAGGCTGTCCCANGCCTACCGCCANTACAATGCCCGTTATGGCAACATCGCGNTGCTGGNNCTTGTGGCTCTCGCAATTATGGGGGTTCCNATTTTTTCGACCATCATCGGCGTTAGTGCGAGTTTGCTGCAGTGGATCGCCTTTATCTAATTTGGCACACGNGNGATTTTTATGAATAAANCTGAGCCCCAACCCTGTAAATCNGCTTCACTGGAGGATGAGTCTTCTGCAACGCTTCTAAAGCGGGCATACGGGCTCGAAACGTCGGATGAGGCGAGGGCGTTATATCGGGACTGGGCGAGTACCTATGACGCCCACTTGGAAGAGGGGCTCCGTTATCGCGCCCCCNAGAGGATTGCCGAGATTCTGACTGAAGAGGTGGAAGATACAGATGCTCTGATTCTGGATGTCGGGTGCGGCACCGGCCTGGTCGGAGACTACTTAGGGCATTTCGGATTCAATATGATTGATGGGCTTGATTTCTCACCGGAAATGCTGGTGGTTGCAGGTGAAAAATCGGTTTATCGGACACTCATCGAAGCGGATCTCGAAAAGCCGCTGGCAATTGCCGATGGAGTGTATGACGCGGCGATCTGTTGTGGCACATTCACGCATGGGCATGTGGGCCCCAAGGCTTTGGCCGAGATTTGCCGGACACTTAAGCGCGGTACGCCTTTCGCCTGTACTATTCATAATCATCTCTGGGAGGANGCCGGGTTTGCGGCTGAGGTGTCGGGTCTTGAAAGCCGNGGNATNGCATTGCTNGAGTCGGTCCGGGACGAGCCTTATTTCGAGGGCGCGCCAGCCGAGGGAAAGTTCTGTGTCCTGCGTAGACAGTGATAGTTGTCTTCANNACGGCCAAGCNGGCAACCGGCCAGATGCTAGAATCCTTGATGTCGGTGATCGCAATCGGCAAACATCAATATGGCGGCGGCAGTCGGTCTCCCCGGTGGCGAAAGGTTGTGAACTCGGTCAGGTCCGGAAGGAAGCAGCCGTAGCGTCCGAATCGGGTGCCNGGGTCGGGCTGGCTGGCGCCGTCTCCATTGTTTCGGATCAGGATTTGGATACACCCAACACGTTTAACCGGATTATTACTCCACNGCTTCTTCCATGAGCTACCAGGCACTCGCCCGAATGTGGCGGCCCCGTCGTTTTGCCGATGTCGTGGGACAGGATCATGTTGTTAATGCCTTGCGNAATGCGCTTCAGCAAGACCGGGTACATCATGCCTTTCTTTTCAGCGGTACACGTGGCGTGGGCAAGACGACGCTTGCCCGGATACTGGCAAAAGCGGTCAACTGCGAGCAGGGTCAGCAGGCCGAACCGTGCGGTGAGTGCGGCACCTGCCGGAGTGTGGATGANGGACGTTTTATTGANCTGATCGAGATCGATGCCGCCTCACGAACCCGGGTCGATGATACCCGGGAAATACTCGACAATGTTCAGTACGCTCCAACCCAAGGGCGTTACAAGATATACCTGATTGACGAGGTGCACATGNTGTCNGGGCACAGTTTCAATGCCCTGCTAAAGACTCTTGAAGAGCCTCCGCCTCATGTGAANTTTCTGTTGGCAACTACCGACCCCCAGAAGTTACCCGCNACAATTCTTTCAAGATGTCTGCAGTTCAATCTGCGGCTTCTGAGCNCTCAGGAGATCGGTGGCCAACTCGAGGTGATAGCGCGTTCTGAGGACCTCAGTTTCGATGAGACGGGCCTGGCAATTCTCTCAAGGGCGGCTGATGGAAGCATGCGGGACGGGCTGAGTCTTTTGGATCAGAGCATTGCCTTTGGCGATGGCTCAGTCACGGGTAATGAAGTACGCGACATGCTGGGAATGATCGAGTCGCACCATGTGGATGCCATTTTATTGGCACTTGCCGGAAATGATGGCAGTGCGCTGATCGATACGGTCGCAAACATGAGTGAACGCCCAGTGAATTATCTGAGCGCGTTGGATGAGCTTCTGACCGTATTACACAACGTATCTCTGTTCCAGATACTTCCCGAGGCGGTGGCGGCCAAACAGGCTGACTCGCGATTGGTGAGGGAGTTGGCCTCTGTTCTTGGAAAAGAGGATGTCCAGCTCTACTACCAGATTGGACTGCTGGGCAAGCGTGATCTGCCTTTGGCACCCAATCCAGCGTCGGGATTCGAAATGACGCTTTTGCGGATGCTGGCGTTTTCCCCAGAGGGAGAGCCTGGCGTAGGTGGAGACGCGGCTGAGTCGCAGGACAAAAAGTCGGTCTCGTCTTCAGGCGCGNAAAATACAGGGGTAGCAAGAGAGNTTCAGNCCAAGAAGNGCGCCTCCAGCAAGGCAACGANGCCAACNCGCCGCGCGGTAGCACAATCCGGCGCTACAGATAACGGACATTTNGGGACNCNTTCGCTTTCAGATCCGGNTGTATGGGCCACCTGCGTCGAGGGCAGTGCCTTTACTGGCGTCACTCGGGAACTCGCTATGAATCTTTGCCCCGAGTCCTATGATTCGAAGAACCAGGTTCTGACTTTGTCTTTGATGCCCGGATTGGCATCGATGCGCAGCCCTTCACGGCAGAAGTCACTGGAAAAAAAGCTGGAAGCATTTTGCGGATCATCCGTCCGCCTGGAAATTGCAGAGGATGGCAAGGTCTCGGGTGAAACGCCNGCCATGGTACAGGTTCGGCGAGAGCAGGAAGAAAAAGATCAGGCGTTCAAGACCTTGATGGATGATCCGGCAGTTCAGGGTTTGGTATCGGCATTTGATGCTACGGCGGTGCCGGAGTCGGTCACACCGGGCAAACAACAGAGGAAAAGCGAATGAAAGGACCCTTGGGTAACATCATGAAACAAGCCCAGGAGATGCAGGAGAAGCTCAAATCGGCGCAGGAGTCTTTGGCCAGTGTTGAAGTCACCGGGGCTTCCGGTGGCGGGATGGTTGAGGTCGTGATGACCTGTCGCTATGACGTGCGCCGAGTCTCTATTGATGATGCNCTAGCNAGCGATGACAAGGAAGTCTTGGAGGATCTGATTGCGGCAGCCGTCAATGATGCGGTTCGGCGGGTCGAGCAAGTTACTCAGGAAAAAATGGGGGGACTCACTTCGGGGATCAATATCCCCGGGTTGAATATCCCGGGGATGAATGGCTAACGGGGAAGCAATCGAGCGCCTGAAGGAGGCGTTGCGCCGTCTTCCAGGCGTCGGTCCGAGAACCGCTGGTCGAATGGCTTTTCACCTTCTGGAGCGTGATCGGGAAGGTGGAAAGCTGTTGGCGCAAGCGCTCCACGCCGCCGTGGCCGGCGTGAACCATTGTGAGCGCTGTAATAATTTCAGTGAGCATCCGTTGTGCGATATTTGTGAGTCGGGCAAACGGAACGAAACCCTTTTATGTGTGGTCGAAACCCCCGCTGATCTGGATACCATCGAGCAGGCAGGTGCGTACACAGGATACTATTTTGTGTTGATGGGGCATCTATCACCACTTGATGGAATCGGCCCCGACCAGTTGGGATTTGAGCGCCTCCTAGAGGTGGTTGCACAAGGTTTAGTGGAGGAGGTTATCCTGGGCACCAACCTGACAGTCGAAGGGCAGGCAACCGCGGATTATCTGAGCGATCTGCTTCAGCGACAAAGCATCAAGGTTAGTCGACTTGCGCGTGGCGTACCTGCCGGTGGCGAACTGGAATACATGGATGCCAATACGCTCAATCAGGCCTTTTCAGACCGCCGGACTTTGGTGAAGCATATTGAGGGCAACAGCTGAAAAGTTATCGAGGGCTTGAGTGAGGGCAAGAAGCCTCGACACTTCTAGGATCCGAAGCTAAGCGCTTCACCAAAAAGACCTGGGCGAATGTTTCCGTTATCAAAAACCACTCGCCCACCGACAATGGTGTAAAGCGGCCATCCGCTTAGGGCGCGGCCCGCGTATGGATTCCAGCCTGTCCGGCTGAACACTTCCTCATCGCGGACCACTTTAGTCTGGTCGAGGTCGACCAGGGTGAGGTCGGCATCGAAGCCTTCCTTGAGTTGACCTTTGTTGCTGATACGATAAAGCTCGGCCGGACCGGAGCACATCCATCGCAGAATCTGGGTGAGGGTGCACTTGCCCTCCTGCATGGCGGTCATCATCAAGGGCAGCGAGGTTTCTACACNGGGCATGCCGGACGGCGAACGCGGGTAGGGCTGTGTCTTGTCTTTCAGNAGATGTGGCGCGTGATCGGTTGCGATGATATCGATCACTCCGTCATGCAGCCCCGCCCAGAGCTTGGCGGCATTCTCAGGGCCACGAATTGGAGGATTCATCTGCACACGGGATCCGAGTTCTGCGTAGTGGTCGGTGTTAAGAAAAAGATGGTTGGGCAGNACCTCACAAGTCACCTGGTCGGTTTTAGCAGTCCGAAGACGTTCAACTTCCTCAGCGGTAGACAGGTGGAGTANGTGCAGTCGCCGGCCGTATTTCTGACTCAGATGAAGCGCTCGATCAGTCGCAATGAGGGCAGTCTGCGCATCGCGGATGGTGGAGTGGAGTGCGTAGTCCTGAGTTTCATTGTCACCCAATAATGCNGCGGTCCGCTCACNGATACGGGTTTCATCTTCAGCGTGCACTGCGATCAGCCTCTCGCCTCCGCCAAATATCCGGTCGAGGTCTTTTTCCTCGTTAACCAGCAGGCTNCCAGTACTGGAGCCCATGAAAATCTTGATGCCGCAGGCGGGGCTGGCGTTATTCAGGGATTCAAGATTATCGATAGTCGCCCCAATAAAGAATCCAAAATTGGCAACACTGGTCGTTGTTGCTNTCGAAATCTTCCAGTCCAGTTGGACCTGGTCGATGGTGGCAGGATGACAATTGGGCATTTCAAGAAAGCTCGTCACACCTCCACTGACTGCGGCGCGTGACCCAGAACCCAGATCCTCCTTGTCGGTGCCCCCTGGCTCGCGAAAATGGACCTGGGGATCAATAACCCCAGGCATCAGCAATTTCCCCTGGGCATCTATTTCTTCTCGACCTTCCCGAGAAACCTGGGGAGCGATAGAACTGATTNTCCCCCCNTCACAGGCNAGATCGCCTTCCATGACGCTTCCGTCGGGCAGAGCGATCGACGCGCTCCGGATCACAAGTTCGTGCATATCANGATANNTGGGTTGGTAAGAGGGTTTAGTCTACCTCCAGAGTTCCAGTCGCGATCACCTAGTACAAAAAAACGGTGCCGTAGCACCGTTTCTGGGGTCAGAGCAGCCGCAAGGCGTCTCTATTTAGGCAGTCTGCTTTTCGCGGATCTCGTTCAGCGATTTACAATCAATACACAGGTTGGCTGTCGGACGTGCTTCGAGGCGCTTGATGCCGATTTCTANCCCACAGTCCTCGCAATAACCATAATCCCCTTTATCAAGATCTANCAATGAGTCATTGATTTTCTTGATTAGTTTNCGCTCTCGGTCCCGAGTGCGNAGCTCGAGCGAACGGTCTGTTTCGAGCGTTGCACGGTCATTGGGATCGGGCAGGTTAATAGTATCATCCTGCATTACCGACATCGTACGATCGATGTCCTCAACCAGTTCCTGCTTCCAGGAATTCAANATTTTTCGAAAGTGCTCGCTTTGCACATCCCCCATATAAGGCTCACCCCGTTTAGGGCGATGCGGCTCTACNCCNTGGATGAGNTCTTCGGAAGCTTTTTTCTTTTTCGCCGGCATTGGTTTGGACTGAGCGGACGCTTAAAAACCACAAAAAGGGCCGTGAAGGCGGCGCAATCTATCAGGTTCGGGCGTTTCCCGCAATGCCAATTCGAAAATAAATTTAGGAATCCTCTATCACGGCGATATTACAGTATTCACCTGCCTCGCTTTAAGCCCGAAAGACCTTCCGGGGGAGGATCGGCTGAGCGCTAAGGGATTGGAGAGGTTCTCGATAACCTTCGTCCTGTTCTGAGGGTTGGGCACCTCAATATTTTGATTTCCGCCTTGCGATTTGGGCTTGTAAATCGACATGCCGACNCGGCTNTTTGGTATCTCGACNTCTCAAACGGGGGANTGATGTGGGNGTGNATTTTAGGCNGATTGAGCTCGGCCCCGAACCCNCTGATTTCTATATAATCCTAGTGAANTTCGATGGCTCCCGTTTTTCCTTTGTCCTTAACTCTTGTCGACCCGTTTTCGGTCAGCCTGAGGGCGGTTTGACACGCGTCCACAATCGGTTTTAACAATACATGCGGCTTAAAAAAATTCACGTCTCCGGCTTCAAGTCCTTCGTTGATCCTACGACGATCACGATTCCCGCCGACATGACCGGCATCATCGGGCCGAACGGCTGTGGCAAGTCCAATGTGATTGATGCCGTCCGCTGGGTCATGGGGGAGAGTTCCGCCAGGAAGCTTCGGGGAGATAGCATGGCGGACGTCATTTTCAACGGGTCAGAAGCGCGAAAGCCGGTTGGCAAAGCATCCGTTGANCTGATATTTGACAATTCGGATGGTAANAGCGCGCAGGTCTACGCGCGTTTTAGCGAGATTGCTGTCAAAAGNACCCTGTCACGCGACGGGACTTCGGAATACCTGCTCAATAAAGCACAGTGTCGGCGTCGAGACATTACGGACTTATTCCGGGGGACTGGATTGGGTCATCGCTCGTATTCCATCATCGAACAGGGGATGGTTAGCCGGATTGTCGAGGCACGCCCGGAAGAACTTCGCGCCTTTGTGGAGGAAGCAGCTGGCATCTCTCATTACAAAGATAGGCGACGGGAAACGGAAACCCGGATGCGCCATACACGGGAAAACTTAAGCCGTGTGGCCGATATCCGCAAAGAACTGGATACGCAGTTGCGCCGTCTGCAGCGCCAGGCGCAAGCAGCCCGGCGATATCAGAAGCTTAAAGAAGAAGAAAGGGAGGTTAACGGTCAGCTGTTCGGCCTGCGTTACTTAGCCCAAAAAGGATCGGTCGACGAACAANCGGCTTTGACCACACGCGCGCAAACAGAAGTTGAATCCCATCTGGTGCGACAGCGTGGCCTTGAAAACCAGATTGAAAGTCTGCGAGCNNATGAAATGACATCGCAGCAAGAGGTCAGTGACCGGCAGGCAGCATTCTACGCGGCGGGTGCAGAGGTCGCTTCGCTGGAGCAGGCTATTGAGCATGCCAAGGAGACCGGGGAGCAGCAGCGTGCCGAATTTGAGCGGCTGGAAGTAACTCTTAGAGAGATCGGCACCGAATATCAGCATGATGAAGAGCGCATCGAAAGTCTCGTGGCTGAAGTTGCGAGCNTGACCGAACGGCGGGATGAAGCAGTTATTGCCAGTGAACAGGCGACGACTGGTCAGCACCAACGTGAAGGTGAGTTCGAGGAGTGGCAGCATCGCTGGAATGAGTTCACCCANCTAGTGACGACGCCGATTAAGGATCAAGAGGTTCAACGCTCGCGCATTGAGCAGTTGGAATCTGCTGACGCGAAGGCCCAGGAACGACTTGCCCGACTGGATGGAGAGATCGGCGCGCTCCTCAGTGAGGAAGAGCGGCTCGAGGTCGACACAGCGCGAAGTATTGTTCTTCAGGGGGAAGCAGATCTGGCCGAAGTCGAGGTACAAGTGAGCAAATCGATGACCCTGATTGCGCAGACCCGTGATGAAGTTGACTTACGATCGGGTGAGCTCGATGACCAGCGTCAGCGTATGCACGCAGCTCGCGGCCGGTTGCAGTCTCTCCAGGAATTGCAGGAAACCTCCCTTGACCGGGATGANACCTACTCGGATTGGCTGAANCAGCGGGGACTCGCGCACGCACCGGCACTNGCCGGGGAACTTCGTGTTACGCCCGGCTGGGAAAGAGCAGCGGACGCTGTGCTGGGCTCCAGATTGTCAGGCCTCGGTGTCGGCGACCTACCTAAAGTATTGTCAAGTGATTCTGACTTACCCCGACAGGATATGTTTTTCGTCGAATCCGGAGAGAGCTTTGGGGATTCGCGTGAAAATACACTGCTTTCGTACGTCTCGTGTGACCGCTACAACCTTGAACCCCTGCTGGCTGGCGTATTCGTTGNTGANGAGTTGACCGANGCTCTGGCAAAGCGAGATCAGTTGAGTGAGTCGGAATCGATTGTGACCAGAAGTGGTATTGTGGTNGGGGCTAACTGGGCNCATGCGCCCCGGGGACAGGGTGCGGCAGCGGGTCTTCTCGAACGCGAGGAGGAGCTTTCCCGTCTTGAGGACGAAGTCCCGGCGCTAGAAAAACGGGTCGCTGAGCAGCAGCAGNAATTGGAGAAGTCGCGGGCNCGTCTAGAAGCGTTGGAGTCGCAGCAGCATTCGGCCAGGGATACCGTCACCGGGATCCTCGAGGCATTGAACTCAGCACGACAAACNTTCGCAGACCGGCAGGCTCGTTTTGATCAGATCGAAGCGCGTCGGCAGCAGCTTGCTGATGAATCAGAAGAGATTATGCAGGAACTTGNCCGGACGGGAAGCGGTCTGGATGAGGCACGCAGANATTTTGCAATCGCCGAAGATGANACAGGAGTACTGGAGAGTCAGCGCGGGAGCTTGCTTGAAGAAAAGGAAGCGTTGGCGCGCGCTTTAGCCGAGGCGCGGTCGAATATGCAGCTGGCACAGGATAGCCGCCATGAAACAGAACTTGCGCTTCAGCATAGCCAGGCATCCTTGGACTCCCATCGATCGAGTCTGGCGCGCCTTCAGGCACAGAGTCACCGCATGCGGGAGCGCTACGAGCAACTAAAGGATCAACTTTCCTCCGGTGAGGAGCCGGGCATGGCGATGGGTGATCGTCTACAAATTCTCCTCGCTCAGCGGGCTGAGNCGGAACAGGCCTTGGCNGAGGGCCGTGACCGGCACGCAAATATCGAACAACAGATNCGGCAGNCACATGGCGTGTTGTCCGAATGTGAGCAGGAGGTTGCTTCGGCCAGGGAAGCCCTCGAGAGCCAACGACTTAAAGATCAGGAACTGGTCGTGCGGCTGCAGACGCTTCAAGAGCAGATTGTTGAAGAGAAATACACGCTCAATGAGCTAGTCGAAAGCTTGCCTGAGGGGGCGAAAGAGAGNGAATGGNTTGAGCGTTCCGAGCGCACCGCAGAGAAGATTACTAAGATCGGCCCCGTCAATTTGGTCGCAATTGAGGAATTTGAAGANCAGGCGGAGCGTAAAGAGTATCTTGATTCACAGCACGCCGATCTTGTCGAGGCGCTGGATACACTTGCCGGAGTGATCCGCAAGATTGACCGCGAAACCCGCGACCGATTCAAGTCGACTTTTGACAGTCTAAACCAGGGCTTTACCGATTTTTTCCCGCAGTTGTTTGGNGGCGGCAGTGCTGTACTGGAACTCACAGAGGAGGATCTTCTGGCGGCGGGAGTTACCGTGATGGCGCGCCCCCCGGGCAAACGCAACAGCACTATCCATCTTTTGTCGGGTGGGGAAAAGGCCCTGACTGCGGTGGCACTCCTCTTTGCGCTCTTTAAATTGAATCCCGCGCCGTTTTGTATTCTCGATGAGGTCGACGCGCCTTTGGATGATCGCAATGTGGAGCGCTATTGCAAGACACTGCGCACCCTTTCCGAGGTCTCCCAGTTGGTTGTGATCACCCACAACAAGATTACGATGGAATCTGCTGATGTCCTGCTCGGCGTCACGATGGGTGAGCCTGGCGTTTCGTCGATCGTCTCGGTTGATGTCGATGACGCGGTGAGACTCGCTGCCCAGTAGCCATGAATCTGCAGCTGGCNCTGATCCTTCTCGGCNTTGCCACTTTTGCCGGCATCGTGGTGTTTTCGCTGTGGCGGAGTCGGTATGAGGGAANNTCCCTGTTGGAAAGATCGTTGGGATGGATTCAAGTTGTACNGGAGCGNATCCCNGTTGANCGACTGGTCTCCAGGTTACGGCCTAGAAATCTAACTCGGCGTGTTCGCCAGAAGGAACCGTCTCTCGTTGCTTCGGCGCAGTTCGATCTAAGCGGCGACGCCCAAAATGATCAGACGNCGGCGGANTCAGCGGATACCTCTGACCCAGGAGTNGGCGGAATCGAAAGAGGAGCNTCGACCCAGTCGTTACAGTCGGAGATCGGTNCGCAACCGTTGAGGATTGACTATTGGGCCCGATTGCCGGGCACATCCCCGGTTTCCCGGGACACGGCATTGGGCGTATTTCGGGAACATGAGATAGACCTTCAGCGCCCCCGTGCGGTCCACGGCCGGACCGAGCCTGGCAACGTATGGCTTGACCTTGCGACGGCATCGGCTGATGAGGTGTTTTCGGATTTGATTGTGAGTCTGCAGATGGCGGATCGGGATGGTTCAGTNACCGAGTCTGAACTTACCCGCTTCAATAATCTGGCGTATTACATGTCGGAGTCTCTCAATCGTTCCCTGAAGTTCGACATGACGATTGAGGAGGCGTTACCGCAAGCGGCCCGACTTGAACGATTCTGTCAGGAATTTGACCTGCTCGCCGTTATCCACATTGAGCCACCCCCNGGTTCGGGATTTTCTGGTCCTGATGTGGTGCGGGCCGTGGATCGCGCGGGAATGCGTCTGGGTAAGGACGACATGTTTCATCTTTATGATCCAAGGACGGGCGCTAGCCGGTTTAGTCTTGCTAAACGGTCTGAATCCGGGAGCTTCAGCTATGACGAATTGGAGTCCGGCATGTTACGGGGGCTTGTACTTTTCCTGAATGTGCCGACAGTGCCCCGACCGTCGCAGACCTTTTCTGATCTAATCTCGGTCGCGACTTATGTCTGCACACAGATTGGNGGGTCCCTGGTTGACCCCCAGAAAGGCGCTCTCAGTGATGTNCAGTTTGACGACATCGCTCGTCAGATCCGGTCCCTGGAGTCGTCGATGAAGCGGTATGGGATAGAGCCGGGTTCCGAAGAAGCGATACGTCTGTTTTAATCGGGACGTCTTAATAGGGGGTGCTCGGGCGTGAAAACATTGGGCGGCGTACCCGCGTGAGCAGTAAGAGAAAGCAGTCCCCGGCCAAGGCGGGGGACATGGTTGGTCAGATTGATAGGCTCTGCGCCGAGATCGAAGAACACAACTATCGTTATCATGTGCTGGACGATCCGGTTGTCTCGGATTCCCGCTACGATGGACTGATCCGAAAACTCGAAAAACTCGAGAGCGAGTATCCGGAATTCATCACGCCGAATTCTCCGACTCAACGGGTCGGTGCTGCCCCTCTGGGCCGNTTTGAANCAGTCGACCACCGCGTGCCGATGCTCTCACTGAATAATGCATTTTCTTCTCAAGAGGTGGCGGAGTTTGACCGAAGATGCCGTGAGGGCNCAGGTCGCGAACATATTTCNTATGTGGCTGAGCCCAAAATTGATGGACTCGCTGTCAGTCTGACCTATCAGCGCGGTCAGTTGACGCGCGCGGCAACCCGTGGNGANGGTCGCACCGGAGAGGATGTGACGCTNAACGTCCGCTCAATCTCCTCGATCCCGTTGCAGTTACGTTCTGATAAGGTGCCACTGGTATTGGATGTCCGCGGCGAGGTGTTTATGCCGGTGGCAGGGTTTCAAATGCTGAACGAGCAGCAAAATGCACGGGACGAAAAACTGTATGTGAATCCCCGAAATGCCGCTGCGGGAAGTTTGCGACAGCTTGATTCAAATATCTGTGCGCAACGGCCACTGTCTTTTTTTTCTTACGCGGTTGGGATCTGGGAAGGCNGTGATTCACCGGCAACACAGATACAAATGCTCGAGCGATTGCGCGAGTTCGGTTTGCCGATTAATCCACTCGCACGTGAGGTTGACGGCCTCGATGCTTGCCTGGAATATTACCGTGAAATTCTGACACTGCGTGATGCCCTTGGNTATGAGATCGATGGGGTCGTGTACAAAGTTAGCAGTGTGGATGACCAGCAAACCCTGGGTTCGGTATCGCGAGCACCACGATGGGCAATGGCGCACAAGTTTCCTGCCGAAGAGGAAACCACCGTTGTCAAAACTATTGAGATTCAGGTGGGCCGCACCGGTGCGNTGACACCCGTGGCNAGGTTGGATCCCGTTTTTGTCGGCGGTGTCACGGTNTCCAATGCCACGCTGCATAACGCATCCGANATTGCGCGGCTTGATGTGCGAAAAGGCGATACTGTCGTGATCCGACGGGCAGGGGATGTGATCCCGGAAGTGGTCTCGGTGGTATTCGAGCATCGTCCGCGTGGGACGCGGCGGTTCATATTTCCATCCAAGTGTCCGGTGTGCGGGTCCGGGGTTTCCGCTGAGGAGGGTGGGGTAATCCGGCGATGTGACGGAGGACTGGTGTGCCCTGCCCAACTAAAGGAATCGATTAAGCATTTTTCATCCCGGTTAGCGATGGATATCGAGGGTCTNGGAGCAAAACTGGTAGAGCAACTGGTTGATTGTGGCCGAGTAACCACCCCTGCAGACTTGTTTTCGTTGTCGGTCGCCGAATTTGCAGCATTGGAACGGATGGGTCAAAAGTCCGCTAGTAATCTCATTGCTTCTCTTGAAACAAGCCGTCAGACGACTTTGCCACGATTTCTGTTTGCGCTTGGTATCCCACAGGTGGGAGAGGCAACAGCGCAAACCTTGGCGCAACACTTCGGGACACTTGAAACGCTCACGGCAGCGCCCGTGGAGTTACTGGAGACAGTGACAGATGTCGGCCCGGTTGTCGCCCGGGAAATCAGACGATTCTTTGATCANCCCCACAATCAGCGAGTCATCGAAGCGCTACGCCAGCACGGTGTGAATTGGCCAGAGGAGACCCCTAGGGTTGCGCCGGAAGGGGTCTTTGCCGGNAAAACAGTGGTCATTACCGGCACTCTACCTACTCTAAGTCGCGATCAGGCCCGAGGATGGCTGATCGAGCAGGGGGCCAAGGTGTCCGGCAGTGTTTCCTCGCGCACNGATTTCCTGATTGCNGGAGCGGATCCGGGCTCNAAATATGACAAGGCGGTCAGTTTGGGGATTCAGGTTATTGAAGAGCATGAGATGAAGGCGCTTGCCGATGGGGTGACCGACTGAGAAGGAGTTCTGTCCGTGATCACTCTGCGATGCGTTAGAATTCCGCCCCTCATTTTTAACCAGACTGGCGTCCGGAATTCCAGGCCCAGCATGGAAGCCACAGTAGCAGATGAAAGATTCTTTCAACTCAAGAACCTCCCTGGACGTTAACGGCAAGCGCTACCAGATTTACGCGCTCGACGCCCTCGAACCACGCTTTGATCTTAGTGGTTTACCGGTGACCCTGAAAATTCTCCTCGAAAATCTTCTGAGAACTGAAGACGGGACCAACGCGACCGTCGACGATATTGAGGCACTGGCAGGATGGCAGCCTTCGTCGGGGAATGAGACTGAGATTGCCTTTACGCCAGCCCGCGTCTTGATGCAGGACTTCACTGGGGTTCCCGCGGTGGTGGATCTCGCTGCGATGCGGGAAGCTGTCGCGAAACTGAAGGGTGATCCGGACAGGGTGAATCCTCTTTCGCCCGCTGATCTTGTGATTGATCATTCGGTCATGGTGGATTATTTTGGCGAGCACCAGGCGCTGAAGAACAATGCGGACCTGGAATACAGTCGA
Organism: Proteobacteria bacterium TMED61; assembly: GCA_002171735.1. Classification (GTDB taxonomy): domain Bacteria; phylum Pseudomonadota; class Gammaproteobacteria; order Arenicellales; family UBA868; genus UBA868. Next base: position 39,694 of record NHDO01000022.1, read on the forward strand.
AACGCCGAGCGTTATGCGTTTTTGCGCTGGGGTCAAACGGCGTTCAGTAATTTTCGCGTAGTGCCGCCGGCGACGGGAATTGTCCATCAGGTCAATATAGAGTACCTAGCGAGCGTGATATTCAGTCGTGAAGTGAGTGGCAATGAGATAGCGTATCCCGATACGGTCGTTGGAACGGATTCCCATACGACGATGGTAAATGGGTTGGGTGTGTTGGGCTGGGGTGTNGGCGGTATCGAGGCGGAGGCGGCCATGCTGGGGCAACCCGTGACGATGCTGATCCCAGAGGTCGTGGGCTTTGAACTTACGGGCACCTTGGCCGAAGGGGCCACGGCAACCGACCTTGTGCTGACCGTCGTGGAGATGTTGCGTCGCAAAGGGGTCGTTGGAAAATTTGTTGAGTTCTTCGGCGATGGCTTGGATCACCTTTCCCTGGCGGACAAAGCCACCATTGCCAATATGGCGCCGGAATACGGGGCCACCTGTGGGTTTTTCCCTATCGACCAGGAGGCCTTGAACTATTTGCGGTTGACGGGACGTTCCGAAGAGGAAATTGCGCTGGTCGAGNCATACAGTCAGCGTCAGGGGCTTTTTCGAACGTCCGACACGGCCCCTGCCCAGTACAATGATACCGTCAGGCTGAATCTTTCCGAAGTGGTGGTCAGTATTGCGGGACCCAAGCGGCCCCAGGACAGAATNGCTCTCAAGGAAGCCAAGGGCCAGATTACCCAAGCACTGGGTACTGCCCGCGAAGGGAGTGCCGCTCGAAGTCAGTCGCTGAAGCTCGAAGGCGTGGACCACATACTCCCTGACCTCGCTGTCGTGATTGCGGCGATCACGAGTTGCACCAATACCTCAAACCCGGACGTGATCATGGCGGCGGGCCTGCTGGCCCGAAATGCCCGAGAGCGGGGACTTTCAGCAAAGCCCTGGGTTAAGACCTCCCTTGCACCAGGGTCTCAGGTGGTGACGGATTATCTCTCCGACGCAGGACTTCTGGATGATCTTGAGGACATCGGTTTTGCTGTTGTCGGCTATGGCTGTACGACCTGTATTGGTAACTCCGGACCGTTGCCCGNNGCGGTAAGTTCTGCNATTAAGGAAGGCGAGTTGATTGTTTGTTCGGTATTGTCAGGAAACCGTAATTTTGAAGGCCGCATCCATACAGATGTGAGGATGAATTTCCTCGCTTCACCACCNTTGGTCGTGGCNTATGCATTAGCNGGGACNACCGATATTGACTTCGCNTCTGAACCCATCGGGTTCGATACGCAGGGCCAACCGGTTATGCTGAGCGACATTTGGCCTCAGACTAAAGAGATCAACCGCGTTGTGGATACCCANGTGACGCGGGAGATGTTCCGTGCNCGCTATGCCGATGTATTCCGTGGGGATGACCTCTGGCAGGCAGTGNCCGTCAGTGCAGGAACGCGGTTTTCATGGGATTCAGATTCCACTTATGTGCGGCGCCCCCCATACTTTGACGGGATGGGCATGGAAGCCCCTGGTATACCGACCATCACCGGGGCTCGCGCGCTGGCAGTTCTGGGAGACAGCATTACGACGGATCATATTTCTCCGGCGGGAGCGATTCAGGTGGATAGCCCTGCTGGAAAATACCTGAGCGAGCGGGGTATCGCTCCAGCCGACTTCAATTCATACGGATCCCGTCGAGGGAATCATGAAGTCATGATGCGCGGTACTTTCGCGAACATTCGGCTGCGCAATGCAATGGCGCCGGGTACGGAGGGAGGGTGGACCTGTTTTCAGCCGNCCGGAGAGCAGATGTCTATCTTCTCGGCAGCACAGCGATATGCCCAGACCAATACGCCGCTGGTGGTGATTGGGGGCAAGGAGTATGGTACCGGGTCGTCTCGGGACTGGGCGGCTAAGGGTGCTGCGCTGCTTGGAGTCAAGGCAGTGCTGGTTGAGAGTTTTGAGCGAATTCACCGTTCCAACCTCGTGGGTATGGGAGTCTTGCCGCTACAGTTTCTTGAGGACCAAGNCGCTGCGGACCTTGGTATCGTAGGTGCCGAAGTGTTCAATATTGCCTGTCCGGAAATTGGGGCGACCGATGTACTGGTAGAGATGATCCGGGTTGATGGGAGCAAACAGAAATTCACGGCCCGGGTACGGATCGATACACCTAAGGAATGGGACTACTATCGCCACGGGGGGATACTCCCCTATATGGTGCGCCAGTTATTGGCATGAGTTTGCGCTGGCTCCGCTTAGCCTCTTTGCTTTCGAGGTTGAACCACAGCCACCGCAATCAGGATCAGGGCGAGNGCTAGCAGCAATCTCCCGGAGAGTTGCTCTCTNAGGAAGATGACGCCCCAGAGTGCCCCAAGAACGGGGACGAAATAATTGACCTGAGCGGACCGGTTNGCGCCAAGTCGGGGGATCAGGTAGAAAAAAATCAGATTCGCGACTGCAGTTGACCCAATTCCGAGATAAAGCATGGCCACGATCGCCGCGGATTCGGGTTGTANCGTCCAAGGCGTTTCCAGAAAAATCGTTAATGGCAGTGAAAAGGTAAATGCGGCTAACATCGCGCCAGATGCCAGCGAAGGCCAGTTGGCGGGCTCCGCGAAATAGCGAATGAAGGTTGCCGAGGCGCCGTAGCAGACGGCGCTCAGAAGGACGGCTAATTGAGCAAGGATAGGTGCGGTGAGNCCGGCGAGCGCCTGTGGCCCGAGCAGGGTCGCCACACTGCCGAAGCCAAGGAAAATGCCTATCCCGACACGACGGGTAAATGGCTCTTCGCGTATGAAAATGTGGGCAAGCATTGCCGTTATGATTGGCATGANACCCATGAGCACGGCAGCGAGACCGCTGTCAATGTGNATNTCCCCCCAACTGATCANCGTAAAAGGCAATGTATTGCCCAGCAGGCCGATCACGGCAAAAACTGCCCAGGATCGTCGGTCNCGCGGGAGTCGGTGGCCGCGGAGGCGAAGTCCCGCGTACAGGATGGCGGCGGCAATACCCAGGCGCGCACTGGTCAATGTCATTGGACCTACGCTCTGCACCCCAATTTTGATAAAGACAAATGACGTGCTCCACAACGTAGCAAGGGTCAGCAGCAGCGCATAATCTTTTGAGATCCACATCGGCTTCATAATGAAAAATTCGGGAGACGGAATAATCACGAGTGGATAAAAAGGGTAATCTACCGTTTTTACCGGTTACGAACGAGGCTTGTAAGCTGTGCCAAATCCGTCTTCGACGGCCCCAACCCTTTTGGATCCGGGGGAGGCGCCTTATTCAACTTACAACCCGACCGGACAGTCTGAGGTGGTCCTCGTTTGTGATCACGCCCGCAATACGATACCGCGCTCGATGGGGACGCTTGGATTGGCCTCGGCTGCACTCGACACCCATATTGCCCTGGATATCGGCTGTGAGGTGCTTTCAGCCGCGCTTGCCGACCGGCTAGATAGTGTCCTTGTCGTGGCCGGGTTTTCGCGGCTGGTGGTAGATCTGAATCGACCGCCCGGGCATCCCACGTCTATCCCCCTGACAAGTGANGGTATCGAAATACCCGGTAACCAGCGCTTGGATGAGCGCAAACGCCTGACACGGATCGAAGAGATCTTCTCCCCGTATCACGAGGCCGTTTCAACCGAGGTGAATCGGGTTTGTGCACGGCATCCAAAAGCTGCGTTGATNTCCATGCACAGTTTTACTCCGCAGATGGATGGACAACGGAGGCCATGGCACGTGGGCATCTTGTGGANCCGGGATCAACGCCTCAGTCAGACACTGCTGAATAGTCTGCGTAGCATTCCCGGATTATGTGTTGGCGATAACCAACCCTATGATGCCAGGGCGCATCTTGGTTATACCGTAGACGCGTACGCGCATATAAACAGTCTTGCCCAGGTNATGATTGAGGTGCGCCAGGACCTTCTGGAATCCGATGACGGGATCTCTCGCTGGGCAGACTTGTTGTCAGAGCACATAAAGCTTGCTCTGACCGACTGGGGAGGCTGTACTGATCGGTGAGTGACGAGCGCTTCAATTAGATGCAGAGCGCAACCCAACGCCCTGGCAATCTACCTCGAAGTCGTTCAGATGCTCAAGAAACTCCCGTTTACTTTTTGGCATAGGAACTCGGACGCCCGCCATGTAGGAGATTAGATCGGTTCCGTCACTAAGAAGGCGGCATCCCCGCTGCAACTGAACACGCGCAAGTGCGCTGATGTCGGCCCTGGGTGTGGGACGGAAGGCCTTGATCTGCTCCTTAATGGCGACAAACTCGGGCCAGTTACGGAAGAAATCCGGATCACTTTTCATCATTTCGCACTCAACTCGGGCAGCTCTTGCGAATTCGCGGACTATTTCCCCGACACCTTGAAAAATGGGCATGTGCGCGTATACCGATTCGATACGCTCGGCGATATCATCAATCGCCCTCATGGTCTGAGAAATTTTGATATAGCGGCTCGCGTAGTAACTGGCGATGGTGTGGGTAAAAACGTTGAAGGGCTCGCCCCAGAGTTCGTCAATACCTTCATGGCCGCTTGGATGGCGCACCTGCTTGCCGAGCTCAAGGGCCTCGGCGAAGCATTCGCTGCACTCACGCATTAATTCATTATTCTGGCTGACAGCGATTCCTTGACTCTCGAGGTCAACTATTCTGGTGAAAATATCCGTTGCCCGGTTGAAAAGGGCGCCCGCAAGCATCGCCGCGTTTACCCGTTTTCTGGCCGGATCCTGCTCGGCTTGGTAACCGGCCCGTGCTGCCTCAGTTTTACTGCCGGGTGTGTTGATACCGGGTTCGGTGTGATGAAAGGTTCGGCGAGTCAGGCTCAGTAACAAGTCACGTTTGGCTGCGAGAGTTTCTTCTGGTGGCGCGTAATAGCGTATCCAATAGCCGTCGTAAAAAATATGGGGTCGCCCATTGATGTCCTTGCGGGATCCATTGTTGATGTTGGCATTCATGCTGTAACGGAATCAGCCGGCATCTGAAGCCTGACTTGCGCGGGATTTTACGCCTGTCGTGCCATTAGGCAAACCCGCTTCTCCAGACCCNGGTGTAAGCGCCGGGCGTCCGGTTGCGGTAGCTTTGACCCTTCCTTCAAAGAAGACAACAGATGCAGAGTCAGGATCATCAACCGAGTCCAGATCGCGCTGGATGTCGATACGAAGCTCACTGGCTCCTGCGGTTTGCCCCTTATCGTGAGCGATTTGGCCCGCGAGGTCTCCTGCTTTAACGAGGGCTTGCTCAAGGTCGTTGAAATCTACAGGACCGTCNGGCGCAAATACCCGAAAAATCCCCTGGACGGGTTGTGTGACTGTTACTTGGGCCCTCTGGATGACGCTGCTTGCGACGGCGCCGATGGCATTGGCCACGGAGGAATATTGAGGTACTGATAATGGAACCTTGAAGTTTTGAGCTACCCGAGGGTAATAGAGTTCGGCAGGAGCACCGACAGCGACCAGCGACCGTGCAGCATCCAGCTTGAGTGAGAAGAGCCCCCCGTCGACTGCGCTTTTGCCCGAGATCCAGTCACTAAAGAGCCGGGCGGTGCGCTCGCGTTCGGCATGATGGGTCTCTCCGGGATCGGTGGCGAGGCATGCGGAGACTAGGGCCGCACAAATGGTGTGCACCATATGCTCTTCGACTGCAGCACTCGGCCCCTCGGGATCGTGCTCCTGAAATTTCCCCCACCCATAGATTTGCCTCATCTGTTTTGCCCAAGTGACGGCGGCGATCTCGGCTGCACGTACCGACCAATGATCTGCCTTACCCAGCACGTGTGCGGCATCGGTGGGAGTAAATCCGCTGTAAATAGCGATTCCGTCTCGCACCAGCCGAGCAAGCGCGCGCGTCAATGGACGGTCTTCCTGGGAAAGCTGTTCAACGTCAAGTGGACCCTCCTGCAGACGCTCCCAGGCAGTCGCTTCTTCAGAAGAAAAGGACTTTCGCTGACTGGCCTCAGCAAACAATGCGACGGCGAATCGATTACTTCTCGGACTGATTGTCGTATTCATCTGCCGCTCGAGCGTTCCCAGAACTTCTGGATAGCGATACACCAGAAGGCTCATAGGAACCACTCGCCGCGGCCCGATGGCAAGACCCACGCCNCCCTGAAAACGCACCTCGCTATCGCCCCCGAGTCCGAGAGAGAAGACCCGGACAGCCTCCACCATGGGTCGCCAGGCGCCGATAACCGTAGCTTTGGCGNTGATTACCGGAAGTCCATCGGTGATGATCGCGATATCGGTAGTAGTGCCTCCCATGTCAGCAATGATGGCATTTTGATGAGGCTGCAGCTGGGCTGCGCCCATAACACTGGCCGCCGGACCGGAGAGAATGGTCTCAACAGGCCGCGCGAGTGCGGTCTCGGCACTGATCAGAGAGCCATCGCCTTTCACCATCATCAACGGCGCATGAATATTGCGTTCGCCTAGGATCNNTTTGATTGCCCGAATGAGTTCATCGATATAGGGAATTAGAGATGCGTTAAACGCTACCGTCAAAGCCCTGCGGGGCGCATCAAGCTGTGAGGCGAGTTCGTGGCCGCAGGTCACTGGTTTCCCCGTAAGCGAGGACACCAGATTCCGGAGTTTCACCTCGTGATCCGAATTACGTACTCCAAACACTCCNGAGATTCCGAACGCGGCAACTTTATCGCGCTGATCGATCACAATCTGGCGTGCACACTCCAGATCGAGTGACTCCCGCTCGCTGCCCCCCGCGTCATGCCCTCCCGGAATTAATGCGCAATGGCCCCCACGAACAATCTGTTCCAGCTTGGCTTTGTCTACCTGCTGCGTGTTGTAACCGGCAAGAAGCAGNCAGACGGGNGTCCCACGGCCTTCCACAACCGCGTTGGTCGCAAGNGTCGTCGATAACGATACCAGCGAGATCTGTGACAAACACTCGCCAGGCAGTTGATCGATGGCATTCCGAATGCCGATCGTGAGTTCGTGATGGCTGGTAAGGGCCTTGGCAGTGCTCACGACCGCGCCACTGGGGTCGAGGAGNACCGCGTCGGTATAAGTGCCGCCAGTATCGATGCCGAGCCGAAACGACGATAAGGTCATCGTATCAACACCTACAGAAAGACAAGAGTCGAGATGCGTTTAAATGGAAGATCCCAGTTTATTNGCTGTAGTCGTAAAACCCCCGACCACTCTTGCGTCCAAGGTAGCCTGCGTCGACCATTTGCTTGAGCAGAGGACAAGNTCGGAACTTAGAGTCTCCGAATTCCTGATGCAGTACATCCATGACCCACAGACAGACATCGAGACCGATCATGTCGGCAAGGGTCAGGGGTCCCATCGGATGAGCGGCGCCGAGTTTCATGGCAGCATCAATGTCTTTCGCCTCAGCGAGGCCCTCGTAAAGGATGAAGACGGCTTCGTTAATCATGGGGACCAGCATCCGGTTTACCACAAAACCGGGACTATCCTTCACACTCACTGGCGTTTTGCCAAGATCCCGAGCAAGCGTATCGATGGCGGTGTAAGTCTCATCTGAGGTTTGGAGNGCACGGATCACCTCGACCAGCGCCATCAACGGTACCGGGTTAAAGAAGTGCATTCCGACGACACGGTCTGGACGGCCGCTTCCCGCCGCAATTCGTGTAAGTGAAAGCGAGGACGTGTTGGATGCGAGTATCGTGTGTTCCGGACAGATCTCGTTGAGACGGGGAAAGATCTTCATCTTGATGTCCATGTTTTCACTGGCGGCTTCGACGACGAGATCGCANCCTGACATTGCGCTGATATCGGTTGATGTCTGGATCCTTGCCAGCGCCTGGTCATGATCCCCCTGGCTGATTTTCTCTTTGCCGAGGAGTCGTCCAAGGCTTTTTTGGATGCTGCCTAACCCTCTTTGGACAACGTCATCAGATATATCCTGCATGACGACGTCATAGCCATTTATGGCGCAGGTCTGCGCAATACCGTTACCCATCGTGCCTGCGCCTATGACGCCAATATTCTGTAATTTCATGTGCAAATGTGGTCCCATACCGGGTAGTTCAACGTAGAGGACGGCAAGGCTACCGCAAACTGGGTGCCAGACCAAACCGGCAGTGGCTCTGGGTCGTTGGTATTTCAAAATCTGGCGCGTTCGGAATAGACTAGCAGGGTATGGAAAGCCTCGCCGTTATCGAAAATCTCATCGGATTCGAAACCGTATCCCGGGACAGTAATCTCCCCCTGATCGATTTTGTCCAGAATCTCCTTTACGACCATGGCGTGGACTCACGACGTGTTCCGAGTGCCGACGGCCGTAAGTCCAATCTGATTGCGAGCGTAGGGCCCGAAGTGGCGGGTGGAATCGTGTTATCTGGTCATACCGATGTGGTGCCGGTCGATGGACAGGATTGGAGTCGTGATCCTTTCGCATTCCACCGACGCGGAGAACGCTGGTACGGTCGGGGCAGTTGTGACATGAAAGGATTCATCGGNATCGCGCTGTCTTTGGTGCCGACAATGCAGGCACTGCGCNGGCCGATTCATTTTGCGCTTTCCTATGACGAAGAAGTCGGTTGCCTCGGGGCTCCCGACATGATCGAGGTTATCCGNAACGAACTGCCCGAGCCTGCGGGTGTAATCGTGGGTGAGCCCACCAGCATGGCGGCGGTAACTGCACATAAGGGGATCGTCGGTCTGCGGACGACGGTGCGGGGATACGAGGCACACTCAAGTCAGACCCATCGAGGGGTAAGTGCGGTAATGACGGCAGCGCGACTGGTTAGTCATCTGGAACGAGTGGCGGAGGATCTTNCAACAGCGACACCCNCTGATAACGGCTTTGAACCCCATGCCACCTCGGTTCATGTCGGCGTCATCCATGGTGGAACCGCGCTCAACATCATTTCGGGTCAATGTGAGTTCACCTGGGATATCAGAAATATCCCCGGAGATGATCCACAGGTGCTGGTCGACAATTTTGAAGCCTTCTGCAGGCGTGAAGTATTGCCGCAAATGCGGGCGCGTCATGACGCCTGCACTATTGATACCGAAGTGTTGGCACGTTGTCCTGCGTTTGATGACTCGGAGTCATCTATTTTGGGCCTGGTGCAGGCGCTCAGCGGCAGAACGGAAACCNATAAGGTCGCCTACGGCACCGAAGCCGGTCAGTATCAAGGCGCTGGTTTCCCTACGGTATTGTGCGGGCCGGGATCTATCGATCAGGCGCATCAGCCTGATGAATATATCGACGCCAGTGAGGTGCAGGCCGGAGAGAGGTTCCTCAAGACACTCGTGAAAGAGCTGTCAGCCTGAAGTTTGTTTGCGCGACTTTCTCAAAACCTGGACTGGATAAGCTCAGCACACCACACCGCGCTGGCTGCCTCACGCGCAGGCTGCCGTTTTAGCGCGAGCAGTTCAGGCAATTGATCAAGCCATAGCCCNTCGGCAAATTGATCAGGGGCCAGTCGTTTTCCACTAATCGCTTTTTCTGCGAACGCGACGAGCGGCGCCATCTCAGGATAGTCTTCTCGCACGAAGTAGCCGAAGGGCGTGCTGGAGGCGTATANCTCNGCGATCGTGCTATACCCAGCCTTGCCAATCACAAGATCTGCGGNNCGCACCAGATCAGGATGGTGAATAGGACAGTNGANGGGCAGCAGGGTGACATTCTGATCCTGATGNATCTCACTACCTGTCCCGGAAATCACNAAGTNAATGTNGGAAAAATGNCTTTTNAGTCGCTCAATAAATGGAAAGNGNGTTTTTGTTCCTCCCATACTTATAAACACCATAGGATCCGATTGTCGTAGTCGCAGAGTTGCCCGGGTCTCTTCCACACTATTTCGGAACGCGCGACTAATCGGACCGGTCTGATACGCGCCTGCCACCTGTTTACAGAGGGGCTGTGTCTGGATATGAAGATCTGCGTTTTGAAATATTGGCCGCAGTAACTGAGCGTAGTCCGAGAGGGCAGGAACCTGAATGGCAAGACCTTCATAGATCCAGTCCCAGGTGAAGTTCTCCACGAGCACTGACGGTATTTGTGCGGCTCTTGCCGCCACCAGGCCGAGCGGCGCAATGTCACAGAGTACGCTTCGACAGTGCAGTTTTCTTAATTGTTGTGCGAGTAGGCTGATATGGGCGGGGTCGAACGGCAGTCGGTCTGAAAGGTCGGCAAGGGTTGCATCGTAGTTGACCTGGAGGGCATCGGATTGCACCAAGCCCAAGTCGCAGTCGAGTTCGTGGAAATGAATGTTTTCAGCGAGTGAGGAGAAAAACCATCTGGGAATTCGTGTAAACAACTCGATTTTCAGTTTGGGTTCGCGCTCAAGGATATGCTCGAGTATTGCGAGTGTCCGAGAAGCATGGCCGAAGCCATGGGGGGAAACAAAGGCGGCAATTGTTGGTCCGGCGCTGGCCCTCGCCGAATTCAAGAAAATTTCCCCGGCGCTTCAGCGGCCGAAATATTGATCCAGGAAAGTCTCGAAGTCCTGCTCATCCTCCTCCTCCATCTGCTGCGCCCGCTGCAGCGACGATGCCGCTTCTTCCTGAAAACAGGATCCGAAGTCTGGATCAAACTCATCGTGCTTGAAGACATTTTCATGATGTTCGGCTTGCGCCTTAGCGAAGTAGAAGAACGTATCATCGTGGTCATGGATTCCGTCAAGTACTCGGGCGGAAGGCGTCAACGCAGGGTCTTCAAAAAGTCGACGCTTCTGGCTCAGTGCAGTCCGATACCCCTCGTCGTAACGCGACAGACAGTCTGCCAGTGGCTCAAGGCGGTCGATCAGCTCCAAGCCACAGCGCTGGACACTACAGCGTTGTCCATCCGCCTTGGTCAGGACGAAGCCCGGTTCACACCCTAACTCTGCAATCTGGCTTCGTGTGGCACGCACTCGACGAAATTCATCCCAATCCATGGGCGGACTGGGTTCCAGCAGGCAGGAGATCATCATCAAGTCAAGGAAACGGATCCCATCTCCGTCAATACCCACTGGCAAAAATGGGTCCAGATCCAAGGATCGAAGCTCGATGTACTCAACGCCGCGATCCCGCAGCGCATGACTGGGTCGCTCTCCCGATTGAGTCACCCGTTTTGGCCGCATGGTGGCGTAATACTCATTCTCAATTTGCAACAATGAATCATTTAACTGCCGGTATTGACCGTCCACCAGGACCCCAATCTGCCGATACGGCGGATAGGATTCAGTAGTGGCTTTCACTAACGAATCTGTGTATTCGTCCAGGCTGTTGAGGCTAAGGTGCACGGTTGCCTGTGCATCACTTTGATAGCCAAGATCAGAAAGCCGCAGACTCGTCGCATAAGGAAGATAAAATGAATGTTCTCCGAGCGGTTTCAGATGGTGCGCGCGTCCTTTCAGAAAACTCCCGCACACGGCCGGTGACGCACCAAATAAATAAGGGATCACCCAGTCATGGCGATAAAAAGTCCGCATTAGCCCGAGGTACCCTTCAGACTTGAAATCACGCAGGGGCAAAGTGGAGCCGCTGATGTCGCGATAGACACGCCAAAAACGGTCATCCAGGGAGAAGTTGAAGTGAATTCCGGATATGGTTTGCATCAGTTTGCCGTACCGGTAGGCCAGACCTTGCCGGTATACTGTTTTCATGCGACCTGCGTTGGATTCGCCGTACTGCGCAATCGGAATACTGTCTTCGCCATGCAAGATGCACGGCATACTGTTTACCCAGAGTTTCTCGGTACCGATGTTCCGATAAGTGAACCGGTGAAGTTGGGTGAGGAAAGTCAGCAACCCCTCAACGTCCCCGGTCGCCGGTGTAACAAATTCCAGTAGCGCCTCGGAGTAGTCGGTTGTTATGAAACGATGTGTGAGAGCGGCTCCCAACGCCGCCGGATGTGGTTGCTGCGACAACCCGCCTTCAGTATCAATGCGAAGACTTTCTTTTTCGAGTCCACGACGTATTCCGGTGGATAAAACACCGGCCTCGGCCTGCTCGATCTTTTCAATAATTCGTGCTAGTTTTTCGCTCACAGAATGTTTCCAATGCGAGTGTCCAGAGCGTGTTGACTAAATGACGAGATGGTTTCAGCAGTCCCTTCAGGTGCGGACTGAGGGGCGGGGAATCCTGGATATTACGCCTTTGGTTGCAGGGCCTGTCGCCCGATCCGGAGTTGAAGTGGGGTTATGCCATATTTTCATCACCCACACCAGCGCTTCTCTTACAATCACTGAAAATGCAGATCCCCGGGTGCATGATGATCTCGAGCACTTTCTTGCTCGCCTTGTCCCGGACGGAGACCCTCACTACACCCATACGAGCGAGGGTGAGGATGATATGTCTGCGCATATCCGGACCAGTCTCACGAATTCTGCGCTGACGGTGCCCATTTCCAGTGCACGATTGGTTTTGGGGACCTGGCAAGGAATTTATGTTTGGGAACATCGCTGGCGCCCGCATGATCGCCAGGTTGTCGTGACGATCTCTGGAGAGGATATTCGCTGACGGCTTGAGCGATTCCTGTCACAGGGTCTAATGCCGGTGCGACTAAGAATCCACCCACATTGGGTCTATCGGTGTTACCCGCTAAAAATATTCAGGAATAAAAATCGAGGTTCATCTAACGGATGCGTGCAACAGGTAATCAGGCACTGTGCGATCATCGATTTTGTATTGCACCGATGATGGACTGGACAGACCGACATGAGCGTTACCTTCTACGGCTCATCTCCCGTCGGGCGCGTCTTTACACAGAGATGGTGACAACCGGTGCGTTGATACATGGTGATCAGGAGCGTTTTTTGGGATACGCGGATGCGGAACATCCACTGGGATTGCAGTTAGGCGGCAGCGACCCTGAGGATATGGCGCGTTGCGCCCATCGCGGAGAGGTCGCCGGATTTGATGAAATCAATATTAATGTGGGATGCCCATCTGACCGGGTGCAGGCGGGCAGGTTCGGCGCCTGCCTGATGCTCGAACCTGATCTCGTGGCGAACTGCTTTTCGGCGATGCAAGCGGCAGTATCGATACCCGTTACGGTGAAATGCCGACTCGGGGTGGATGAGATGGACCACGTTAATGACTTGATCCGATTCGTTGATACTGTGGCCGACGCAGGGTGTAAAGTTTTCATCATTCATGCGCGAAAAGCATGGCTCTCGGGATTGAGTCCGCGGGAGAATCGCGAGATTCCACCGCTACAGTACCATCGTGTTTACGCATTAAAGGAGCGGTATCCAGAGTTCACGATTGTGATCAATGGTGGAATTACGCGAATCGATCAGGCGGCAGCGCATCTTAAGCGGGTGGACGGCGTCATGGTGGGTCGCGAGGCTTATCAGAACCCCTGGAGCCTGGCTGAAGTGGATCAGATGCTGTTCGACGATACCCCAACTCACCAATCCCGGCTTGATGTGCTCGAGGCATACAAGACTTACATGCGCGGTGAGCTCGAAAACGGCGTGCCGCTGAAGCGCCTCGCACGGCATCTGTTGGGGCTGTTTCAAGGACAGCCTGGTGCGCGTACGTGGCGTCGGGCGCTTAGCGATTCCGCCTTTCGCTCCGGCGCCGATCTTACGGCCATAGAAGCCGCTCAGAACAGTCTGGACACTGTCCGTAGGGAACACGGCAACGTGAGTGTGGTGTCGAGCCAGGGCAGGGATCTGCGGCTATGAAGTCGGTGCGCCGCCTGCTATTGTGGTCAATCGCAAGCCTCGCGCTCCTCCTGGTCGGGATTCTGATTTGGTCGGTGCTGTTTTTCGACCCTAACGACTACCGCGAGAGCATCGCTGACCGCATTGAGAAACAGACAGGCTTTAAGTTGACGCTGGAGGGCTCTTTGGGCCTCGATTTCAGATTTCGGCGGGATGCAGGCCTGTTTGCTGAGCTGGCGGTGGAGGACGCCTACCTGAGGAAGATTGCGGACATGCAGGGAGTGCAGTTTGCGCACATAAGGGAGTTGACGATATCCCTTCCCGTAATGCAGTTGTTACGTCTTGTGAGGGGGGAGCGCTTTAAAGGAGCTGGCCGATTCAGTGTAACCGATCTCGATCTTGTGCCGATCGCAACAGGACTGGGCCTTGACGGGCAGTCCTTTGATGGCTCGGACTTTCGAGCCCTGACAATGCAGGGGAAGTTTCAGTCGGGTTTAATGTTTTTCTCGATCACCGATCTCCTGATTTCCGGATCCACCACTGAAGTGAGTGGCGATCTGAACTTCACAGATCTGCATCAGGACACAAAGCTTGAATTTTCACTCTTATCGCCATCACTGAATATCGATAAGATGGTGCCCGAAAAAGCCCGTGGCCCGCTGGATGCTTTTGAATGGTTGAGTCTCTCTCCTTTGCTAGCGACAGGCCTCAGAGCGCAAGGCGTGTTGCAGATCGGTACATTTCAAGCCGGAGAACTGCTTTTTCACAACCTCAATATCCCAATCAATTCCAGAGGCGGAGTGGTCGTGGCTTCCCCGATGACGGCTGACCTCTATGACGGGACAATGCGGATTGACACCGTGGCACAGGTCGTTGGCCAGGAACTCGATTTCATAACCCGGCAGGCTTTCTCAGAGGTCGCCGCGGGTCAAATCATCGAGGATTTGGGACTGACCGATATACTCCGGGGCAAGGCAGATCTCAATGCCATTGTGGCCTTTTCCGGGTCCGAATATGTCGAGCGTGTCCGCTCCGCACGTGGAATAGTGACGCTCGAAGCCAAAGCGGGTCAGATTCGAGGCCTGGATATAGTTTCTCTGCTAGATCGGTTAGCTCAGGGAGATTTTTCCCGTGGTGGGGACTGGCTGGGAGAAAACACTCACACAACGCTTGAGAACGTCACCGCAACGCTTAGGCTGGAAGATGCACAACTGGTTAACGATAACCTTGCCTTTCGTGCAGGCGGTTTCGAGGTTGTAGGCCAGGGGAACCTTAGCTTGGAGACTGAACTGCTGGATTATCGTCTCTCACTGGAACTGGATCAGCCGGAGATCGTGACCCTATTGCCTCCGCCATTTAATTCCGTTGGGGTGTTGCTCCCCATGCGGGTGGCGGGTAGATGGGATAATCCAGGGATCATGATCGACATGCCTGCCCTGATTCAAATGCAGTTCCAGCGCGCCATGGGAATAGAAAACCACCTGACCTCCCCAGCCGTAGATACCCAAGCCAAGGTATTAGAGGAGATACTGGAGGCAGAACTCTCAGTCAGGTTAAATCAACTGGCACCAGGGGAGGCAGCACAGTGAGGTTGGTGAGATTTGGCGAACGCCATAATGAAAAACCAGGCCTGCTCGATCTCGACGGCGAGATTAGAGATTTAAGTGGTGTCATCGAGGACGTAAATCCAGACACACTTGATTTACGAGCCCTGCAAAGACTGAAGAATATTGACCCGCAGTCATTACCCCTGGTACTGGCGCCGCAACGCCTAGGCCCTTGCGTGGGAAGGCCGGGAAAGTTTGTGTGTATCGGATTGAACTATCATGACCATGCGGTAGAGACCGGGCTTTCGCCTCCCAGCGAACCCGTCGTGTTCATGAAGGCGGTAAGTGCTATCAGTGGACCCTATGACGACATTGCCCTTTTGCGCGGGTCACGTAAGAGCGACTGGGAGGTAGAACTGGGGATTGTGATGGGCAGAAGAGCGCACTACATCACGCCAGATCAGGCACTTGATACGATTGCAGGATTTTGTCTCATCAACGATCTTTCCGAGCGTGAGTGGCAGATTGAACGCGGTGGAAATTGGTCCAAAGGCAAGTCAGGCGATGGTTATGGCCCTATCGGCCCGTGGCTGGTAACGTCGGACGAAGTTTCGAACCCTCAGGCGATGGAGTTATGGCTCGAACTTAATGGAGAAACCATGCAAAGAGGTAGCACTGCCGACATGATTTTCCCGGTCACTAAACTGATTGCCTACCTCAGTCAGTGCATGAGCCTTAATGTTGGCGATATCATTGCGACGGGTACACCAGCCGGGGTAGGTCTAGGCCGTAATCCGCCCGTATTTCTCCAAGATGGAGATCACCTCAGACTTGGGATTACCGGTTTGGGAGAGCAATCCTATCGGGTATTTGCCGATAACAGTGTGAAAGGGTCATGAAACCCTTCACGAATAAGCCAGTGCGCAGAATCTGGAAAAGATTTTTTAACGGAGAGTTCCATGAGTGAAAAGTTGAACAAGGTAAGTTCGAGGATTACCCAGCCTCGGTCTCAAGGGGCATCACAGGCCATGCTGTATGCCACGGGGATGACCCGGGCGGATATGGACAAGGCTCAGGTGGGTATCGCCAGCATGTGGTGGGAAGGTAACCCCTGTAACATGCATCTCAACGATCTCGCTGGACAGATTGCAACCGGAGTCCGTGAAGCAGGGTTGATGGCGATGCGTTTCAACACCATTGGGGTGAGCGACGGTATCTCTATGGGGACAGAAGGCATGAGTTATTCACTGCAGTCTCGTGACCTCATTGCCGACTCTATCGAAACAGTCATGGGTGGCCAGTGGTATGACGCCCTGGTGACAGTCCCCGGGTGTGACAAGAATATGCCGGGATGCCTGATGGCTATGGGGCGTGTCAATCGGCCGTCATTGATGCTGTACGGTGGCACGATCAAGCCGGGGCACGCTGGATCGCAGGTCGTCGATATCGTGTCTGCCTTTCAGAGTTACGGCCAGTACCTTGCCAAGGCGATCACGGACGACGAACGCCAGGAGATCGTGAACAATGCCTGCCCGGGTGCAGGTGCCTGTGGCGGCATGTATACCGCCAACACCATGGCCAGTGCGATTGAGGCCATGGGGATGTCTCTGCCATACAGTTCCTCCGCCCCCGCGACGACCGATCAGAAAAAAGATGAGTGCCTACGTGTGGGTGCCGCCGTCAGGAATTTGCTGGAGCGCGACCTTCGTCCTCGCGACATCATGACTCGTGACGCTTTTGAAAACGCGATGGTGATGGTGTCGGCGCTTGGCGGTTCAACCAACGCGGTACTGCATCTGATTGCAATGGCTCGAGCGGTCGATGTCCCACTGGGTCTTGACGACTTTCAGGCGGTCAGCGATCGAATACCGTTTCTCGCAGACCTGAAACCAAGTGGGCAATACGTCATGGAGGACCTGCACAACGTTGGAGGGGTGCCTGCAGTGATGCGGTATCTGCTCGGAGAGGGGATGCTGAACGGCGAGTGCATGACGGTTACCGGCCACACGGTTTCGGAAAATCTTGATCAGTTGGAAGATCTTTCCGACGGGCAGCGGGTATTTCATAGCCTCGCGGAGCCCATCAAGGAGTCCGGACATATCAGGATCCTGAAAGGCAACTTTGCTCCCGGCGGGGCCGTTGCCAAGATTACCGGTAAAGAGGGCCGTCAGTTCAGTGGTCCGGCTCGCGTATTTGATGGTGAGGAAGCTATGCTCCAGGCCCTTGAGGAAGGCAAGATCCAGAAAGGGGATGTGATTATTATCCGCTTTGAAGGCCCCAAAGGCGGTCCGGGGATGCCTGAGATGCTGACACCGACCTCTGCCATCATGGGAGCGGGACTGGGATCAGATGTTGCCCTGATCACTGATGGCCGATTCTCGGGAGGTTCTCATGGATTCATTATCGGGCACGTGGTGCCTGAAGCCCAGGAAGGCGGGCCGATTGGACTGGTTCAGGACGGGGATGTTATTCACTTGGATGCAGATGCCAACACCATTGATGTCGAACTCAGTGAGATGGAGTTGCAGGCGCGTCGGGATCATTGGACGATGCCTCCCTATAAAGCCAACCGCGGCACCTTGTACAAGTATATAAAGAACGTCAAGACCGCCAGTGAGGGTTGTGTCACCGACGAGTAGTGTTTCAGGTTAGTTGAGACTGATCTTGAGCGCCGCACTTGTAGCGAGTGGCGCGAGTGCTAGCGCAAGAATCATCATTGCGCCAAGAAAGTAAAAATGCCCGGCGGTAGGTAGTCCTGCATTGGCGGCGAGAACGACACTGGCGCCGAAAATCAGCACGGGTATGTAGATCGGCAGAACCAGTAAGGTAAGCAGCAGTCCACTCCGGCGAACCCCTACAGTCAGGGCGGTACCCACTGAGCCGATCAGGCTCAGCGTTGGCGTGCCGAGCGCCAGGGCGGCAAGCAGGGTCAACTGAACCTCGGTCGTCATGCCCAGAAAGAGTCCCAGCAGGGGTGTTGCGATCAGCAGCGGCAGGCCTGTGGCGCACCAGTGGACAAACACTTTACCCAGAACGAGGACCGTCAGAGGATGTCCGCTAAGCACCATCTGCTCCAGGGTTCCGTCCTCGAAATCCGACCGGAACAATGCGTCCAGACTCAGGAGTGTTGCCAGCAGGGCACCTACCCAGATAATTCCCGGGCCAATCTTACTTAACAATACCGGGTCGGACCCGACCCCAAAGGGAAAGACAGCAACCACGATAATAAAGAACATAACCGGATGCGCCACGTCACTAGAATGACGCACCACAAGACGGATGTCGCGCCGGATCAGGGCGTGTAGTGCAGTGGTGAGTCCAGACACGGTCAGTTCGCCAGTTGCACAGTACAGACAGAACCCTGACCAAGATGCAGCGACTGGTGCGTTGTCAGGACCACCATGCCGTTGTGGGAGAGGTGTTCCTCGAGGGCGCTTTCAATATCCTGTATACCGTCTGCATCGATTGCCCCCAGTGGCTCGTCCAGTACCCATAGCGACGCACGGGTGAGATAGAGCCGCGCGATCGCGACTCTGCGTCGCTGTCCGGCAGACAGTAGTCGACAAAGGAGGTTTTCGGAACCGCTTAGTCCTACCCTTGCAATCGCATCGTCGATGGAGAGGCCTGCTGACGAGGATTGCATCGCTAAAGAGAAGGCTAAATTCTCTTTTACCGTAAGATCCATTTTGATTCCGTTATTGTGCCCGATGTAGGCAAGATCGCATTGAAACTGTCCCAAGTCCTGGCCGATGGGTAAGCCGTTCCAGAGAACGTCACCGCTGTCAGGGAGACTCAGTCCACAGAGAATGCGCAAAAGCGTCGTTTTTCCTGCCCCGTTACCGCCTAGTACCTGGCAGGCCTCACCGGGTCGCAAATGGAGATTCAGGTCGTCAAACAGGAGGCGATCACCCTTGACACAACTGATTGCGCGCGCTTCAAGCATCCGAATTACGACTCCAACATGGTATTCAACCTGCCACAAGCGTGATTATGCGGGCAAAAGAGCATAAATGTGCCGACCCGGATCAGAATTGGTGGTTGGCCTGTGCCTATACTTTTAACACTTACTAGTGTCGGGGCGGCAGCATCGGTTGACTTATGGAGCCAGCCCTCTGAGTGACGCATTCGGATCATTTTCTGGTTCAGACAGGTGCGATGACCTGATCTGAACAGACTATCATGCTCGGCGAAACATCCCGGTAGAATCCGAAAAGTTTTCTAACTTATCTTCAGCGAATGAAAAACTCCGGTCATAAACGGGCGCGAGCAAAGGGCGCCGGTAAGGGTCGCGCGGTAGACCTAGTAGCACGAGCCGAGGTCAGTGCAGTCATCGACGGCATCGAGCCCCGGCGGGATCACCTCATTGAATGCCTCCATCGGATTCAGGACGCGCACAAGCATCTTTCTGCACGACATCTCGTGGCCCTCGCGGATTTGCTTCACCTGGCACCCGCTGAGGTCTATGAGGTCGCAACTTTCTATCACCATTTTGATGTGGTTCGAGAGGGAGAGGTCGCTCCACCGCCACTTACCGTCCGGGTTTGTGACTCTGTCAGCTGCGCCTTGTTTGGAGCTGAGTCCCTAATTAATAAACTCGAGTCACAGTTTGGCGAGGATGTCCGAATTCAGCGTGTACCTTGTGTGGGTCGCTGCGATGCTGCACCGGTTGCGGTGGTCGGACAGAACGCGGTGGGGCATGCTGACGCGGCTAAGGTATCTGCCTGCGTTGATCAGGGCCAGGTTGGCCCACAGATACCCT
Organism: Proteobacteria bacterium TMED61; assembly: GCA_002171735.1. Lineage (GTDB taxonomy): Bacteria > Pseudomonadota > Gammaproteobacteria > Arenicellales > UBA868 > UBA868. Next base: position 59,574 of record NHDO01000022.1, read on the forward strand.
CAGACTGGATCCGTTACGACAGTTATTGCGCCGACAACGGTTATGCGCTCGCAAAGCGTTGCCAGGACGACCCAGAGCTTGGGGAAACAATTATTGACACCCTCGATTCATCAGGTATTAGGGGGCTTGGTGGTGCGGGATTCCCGGCCGGTCGCAAGTGGCGGATACTTAAGGATCAGGCAGCACCTCGATTGATGGCGGTGAATATTGACGAGGGAGAACCCGGCACATTTAAGGATCGATATTATCTGGAGCGTGATCCTCACCGGTTTCTGGAGGGAGTATTAATCGCAGCGCAGGTAGTCGGGATAGACAGTTGCTATCTTTATGTCCGGGATGAATATCCGGGCGTGATTGAGATTCTGAATTCGGCTATTGAAGAACTTAAAGCTGGATTCGGGCGGTCGTTGCCGGAATTGATTGTTCGGCGAGGCGCCGGCGCATATATCTGTGGCGAAGAGTCCGCCATGATCGAATCCATCGAAGGCAAGCGCGGGCTCCCAAGGTTGCGTCCTCCCTATGTTGCAGAAGTGGGTCTGTTTGGTCGACCGACGCTGGAGCACAACTGTGAAACGCTCTACTGGGTGAGAGATATCGTTGACAACGGGGCTGAATGGTTTGCTGACCAAGGGAGACGGGACAGAAAGGGTCTGCGTTCATTCTCCGTGAGTGGAAGGGTCAAGAAACCGGGTGTGCATCTGGCACCTGCGGGGATCAGTCTTCGCGAACTGATTAATGAGTACTGCGACGGCATGTTGGAAGGCCATTCGCTTTACGCCTATTTTCCCGGCGGCGCGTCCGGCGGCATTCTACCGGCGACACTCGCCGATGAGCCACTCGATTTTGATACGCTCCAGCCCCATGGCTGTTTCATCGGTTCTGCTGCCGTGATGGTGCTGTCTGATCAGGACCGGGTACGAGACGCCGCGTTGAATACTCTGAAATTCTTTGCGCACGAGTCCTGTGGACAGTGCACGCCGTGCCGAGTAGGGTGCGACCGAGCCGCTGAACTGATGAAGCAGCCCGTATGGGACCAGACACTCCTCGAAGACCTTGCTACGGTGATGGAAGATGCGTCAATCTGTGGCCTTGGACAGGCGGCGCCCAATCCGATCCGGTGCACAATTAAATATTTCCCTCAAGAGGTTGAAAATCAGTGACGATGGCTACCGATACTTCCCATCAGGTCAGTTTTACCCTCAACGATCAGCCGGTGACGGCAGCGGCTGGTGAGACCATTTTGCAGACGGCGAGGCGCCATGGGGTTGATATCCCGCACCTGTGCTATGCCGACGGGTTAGCGACAGCAGGGAACTGTCGGGCCTGCGTAGTAGAGATCGAAGGGGAGCGAGTGTTGGCGCCTTCGTGCTGCCGTGCCCCAAAAGAAGGCATGAAGGTGTCCAGTGACAACACGCGCACCCGCCGGTCTCAGTCACTGGTACTGGAGTTGCTGCGGGGCGAGGTCGGTGACGTCAGTCATACGAAGGAATCAGAGCTTGACCATTGGTGTGATCACTATGAGGTAAAGCACAGCCGCTTCGGTGAACGTAATCAGCCTACGGGAGATGTGTCTCATCCAGCGATCGCGGTCAATCTTGAGAGCTGTATTCAGTGTACCCGCTGTGTGCGGGCCTGTAGAGAGGAGCAAAACAACGATGTCATCGGTCTCGCGTTTCGCGGTGCGCATGCGCAAATTGTGTTTGACCTAGGCGATGATATGGGCGCGAGCTCGTGCGTGGGTTGCGGGGAATGTGTACAGGCCTGCCCGACCGGCGCCCTAATGCCAGCGGGTAACGTAGGCCTTAATGAGATCGATAAAAAGGTCGATTCGGTTTGCCCATATTGCGGCGTGGGTTGCCTACTGACCTATCACGTTAAAGATAACCAAATCCAGTATGTGACGGGACGTAATGGGCCTGCCAATAAGGGACGGCTCTGTGTAAAGGGTCGCTATGGTTTTGATTATGTCAGTCATCCAGAGCGGCTTACCCAGCCAATGATCCGGCGCGAGGGCATACCCAAAGGACTCAACGAGTATTTTGATCCCCAGCAGCCAGACAAGATGTTCAGACCGGCCTCCTGGGAGGAGGCGCTTGATTTTGCGGCCGACGGACTTAACTCCGTCAAGCAAAATCTTGGTTCAAATGGGCTCGCAGGCTTTGGGTCCGCCAAGGGCAGCAATGAAGAGGCTTACCTCTTCCAAAAGCTTGTCAGAACGGGTTTTGGCACCAACAACGTTGATCACTGTACGCGACTTTGCCACGCCTCATCGGTAGCAGCGCTTCTTGAGGGGATCGGGTCGGGCGCCGTATCTAACCAGGTTGAGGATGCCGCGCACGCCGAAGTCATCGTGGTTATCGGCGCCAATCCGACAGGTAATCATCCCGTCGCGGCGACCTTTATCAAGAATGCCGCGCGGAAGGGCGCTAAGCTTATCGTGATGGATCCGCGCCGCACTGAGCTCGCCCGCCATGCCTCGCATTTCCTTCAGTTTAAAGCCGATACCGACGTTGCTTTGCTGAACGCCATGATTCATACCATCATTGACGAAGGCTTGGTCAATGAGGACTTTATTGCCTCAAGGACCAGCAATTTCGAAGAGTTGCAGGAGCGGGTAAAAGACTTCAGCCCAGAGGAGATGGCGCCGATCTGCGGCATTGAGGCGGATGTGATTCGAGACTGTGCAAGGACTTATGCCAGGTCAAAAGCCTCGATCATCTTCTGGGGAATGGGCATTAGTCAGCATGTGCACGGCACCGATAACGCCCGCTGCCTGATCGCGCTTTCCCTAATGACAGGCCAGATCGGGCGGCCAGGAACAGGTCTACATCCTCTGCGCGGCCAGAATAACGTACAGGGCGCATCGGATGCGGGTCTCATTCCGATGATGTTTCCGGACTATCGTCGGGTCGATAACGCTGAGGCTTCAGAGTTTTTCTCGAAGTACTGGCGTACTGAGCTTGATCCCAATCCAGGCCTTACCGTCGTTGAGATCATGGATAAAGCCTACGAGGGCGAGATCCGCGGCATGTACATCATGGGCGAAAACCCAGCCATGTCTGATCCTGACCTTAATCATTCACGTGCGGGCCTTGTTGCGCTCGACCACCTGGTGCTGCAGGATATCTTCCTCACCGAAACTGCTGCCTTTGCAGATGTGCTGTTGCCGGCGTCGGCCTTCCCCGAGAAGACCGGTACGTTTTCAAATACCGATCGACGCGTTCAGGTCGGCCGAAAAGCGCTCGATTGTCCGGGGGAGGCGCGTCAGGATCTCTGGATTATTCAGGAACTTGCCAACCGTCTGGGCCTGGACTGGAACTATCCAGAGGCGAAAGACGTCTTTGAAGAGATGCGCGGCGCGATGCCAAGCATTGCTGGCATGACCTGGGAACGTCTTGAGACGCAGCATAGCATCACTTACCCGTGCGAAGGCGATGATGACCCGGGCCAGGGCGTGGTCTTTATTGAGAATTTCCCAACGGCGGATGGACGCGGCAAGTTTGTTCCCGCGAGCCTTGAGAGCGCCAATGAGCTGCCAGACACGGAATATCCGTTTGTCTTGATTACGGGTCGTCAACTCGAACATTGGCATACGGGATCCATGACGCGTCGCTCGCAGGTGTTGAACGCCATCGAGCCGGAGCCGGTGGTGAGTGCGCATCCTGATGACCTCGATAAAATGGGGGTCGCTGAGGGTGATTCAATAAGAGTTGCCTCAAGAAGGGGCGAGGTGGTGGCGCTCGCGAGGGCAGATCTCGGTATGCGCCCAGGCGAAGTCTTCATCCCTTTTTGTTATCACGAGGCTGCGGCTAATCTACTTACCAACGCGGCGCTCGATCCGGTTGGAAAAATTGCCGAAGTGAAGTACTGCGCCGTCCGCGTTAGCGCGGTCTGATCAGAGCGTGATTAAACATCTCGAATTAAGGATTCTTAATGGGTAAAAAAATTGACGGTAAGGCTTTTGCTGAGGGTTTGCGCGGGAGAGTGGGTAAAGCTGTCGCGCAACTTCAACAGGATCATGGTCTCGTACCGGGCCTCGCAGTAGTGCTTGTAGGGGAGGATCCAGCAAGCCAGGTCTACGTGCGCAACAAGGGCAAGCAGACTCTTGAGGCCGGTATGGGCTCGTTTGAACATAAGCTCCCAGATACCACGGCCGAATCGGAACTGCTTGCGCTAATCGACCAACTTAATGCCGATCCTGATGTGCACGGCATTTTGGTGCAACTGCCGCTGCCGGATCAGATTGATTCACACGCGGTCATTAATGCCATCGATCCGGATAAGGATGTCGACGGATTTCATCTTATTAACGTCGGCCGGCTTTCAACAGGGGCAGCGGGACTCGTGCCCTGTACCCCGTTAGGGTGCCTGATGCTGTTGAAAGAGGAACTGGGTGACCTATCGGGCAAGAACGCCGTGGTGGTCGGTCGGTCTAATATCGTCGGCAAACCCATGGCTTCTTTACTGCTCGCAGAAAGCTGTACGGTAACCATCGCACATTCACGCACTAAAGATCTCGCGGATGTCTGCCGTGAGGCAGATATCCTGGTCGCGGCCGTGGGCCGGCCGCAGATGATTCCGGGTGACTGGGTGAAGCCTGGAGCGACAGTGATCGACGTAGGGATCAACCGAGTAGAGGGAGCACAAGGCAAGACCCGTTTGGTTGGAGACGTCGATTACGCCTCGGCAGAAGCGGTAGCCGGCGCGATCACGCCGGTGCCTGGCGGTGTTGGACCCATGACGATTGCCTGCCTTCTGCGCAATACAGTGCAGGCAGCCTGTGCAGCAAACGGGATAAGCTTCGATCTCGACTAGGACAGAAAGACGCTAAGAGGGGAGTAAAGCACAGGCCCGGGACTCAGTGAAAATCCCGGCTTTGGGTAGTGAGACTGCCCAGCATCGTCGTGTAGTCTCTCAGGTGATGGGCGATCACATGAATCACCTGGCCCTCTCGTTGAACCTGGCCGCGTACCCCAAGCAACTGTGAACTAACTAGGGCCTGGTGCTGGCTTTCTGCCAGACGCTGCCAGACTACTAGGTTGATATTGCCGGTTTCATCCTCAAGCGTCACAAAAGTAACATTGTTTGCACTCGAGGGGCTTTGTCTTGTCGTGACGATCCCAGCGGCGTGCACGTAATGGCCATGTTGTGATCGACCAATATCAGCACTGGTCACAACCCCCAGAGATTCAAGCTGTCGACGCAGCAGCGCCAAGGGGTGCGGACCTAGTGTCAATCCCGTGCTGGCATAGTCTGCGCATACTGATTCGCCGGCATGAGGCGCGCGCAGCATGGGTACCGCTTCACGGATCCGCGGCGAGGGGAAGACGGGCGATGTTTTTTCAATTCCCCCCGCAGTCCACGCTGCTTGGCGCCGGTGATTATGTATCAGGGTTGATAAAGCGTCAGCGCTGGCCAGCGCCTGAAGATCTCCTTTATCCAGGTTGGCGCGGTGAGCAAGATCTTCAAGACTGTTGAAAGGTTGGCGCTTTCGGGCAGTTGTCAGGCGCACTGCGCCAGCATGGCCGAGATGCTTGATCCTGCTTAATCCCAGGCGTAGGGTCAGGCGATCATTGACAGGTTCGATAGTGCAGTCCCATTCGCTCTTTGTAACATCTACCGGCTGGATGACGACACCATGACGGCAGGCATCCTGCACTAACTGCGAAGGCGAATAAAAACCCATGGGCTGACTGTTCAGCAGGGCGCAGATAAATATGGCCGGTTCGTGGTATTTGAGCCAGGCAGATACATACACCATCAGAGCAAAACTGGCAGCGTGGGATTCGGGAAATCCGTATTCGCCAAATCCCAGAATCTGCTGGTAGATACGTCGTGCAAACCCCTCACTGTAGCCGCGCTCCCGCATGCCCCGGATCAGCCGCTCCTCATAGTGGCCCAGTCCACCGTGACGTTTCCAGGCGGCCATGTCCCGCCGCAGGCCGTCAGCCTCTCCCGGTGTAAACCCGGCTGCCACCATGGCCAGTTTGATAACTTGTTCCTGGAAGATTGGGACCCCCAGAGTACGTTCTAACACCTCCCGGACTGCTTCGCTGGGATAGGAGACCGGCTCTTCACCATTGCGACGCCTGAGATAAGGATGCACCATGTCACCCTGAATCGGTCCTGGGCGGACAATAGCTACTTCAATCACCAGGTCGTAAAAACAGCGTGGCCGAAGGCGCGGCAGCATAGCCATTTGTGCGCGTGATTCAATCTGGAAGACCCCGACCGTATCGGCATTGCTGATCATCTGGTAAACCTGTGAATCCTCTGCCGGCACAGTTGCCATCGTCATCTCGGTGCCACGGTATTTGTGTATCAGGTCGAGCGCACGATGAATTGCGCTTAGCATGCCCAGTGCCAGGCAATCCACTTTAAGCAGTCCGAGAATATCGATGTCAGTTTTGTCCCACTGGATAACGGTCCGCCCCGCCATCGCGGCATTTTCGATAGGCACTAGATCGCACAGAGGCTCATGGGAGATCACAAAGCCCCCGGAGTGTTGTGAAAGATGACGGGGAAAACCGATCAACTGCTGAACGAGTGCCAGCACCCGACGCAGTGCCGGCGCGTTTGGGTCAAGGCCGATCTCCCGCACACGGCTTGGGATGACCTGATTGTCCTGCCACCAGATACGGTTTTCAGTGAGGCGCTCGATCTGATCCTGCGACAGGTCGAGAGCGCGCCCAACGTCGCGCACCGCACTGCGTGACCGATAAGTGACCACTGCGCCCGTCAGTGCCGCCCGGTGCCGCCCGTAGCGTCGGTAGACATACTGCATGACTTCCTCTCGCCGTTCATGTTCAAAATCGACATCAATATCCGGCGGCTCGTTGCGCTCACGTGAGACGAATCGCTCAAACAGGATCTCCATTTGCGCCGGATCGACTTCGGTAATTCCCAAGGCAAAGCACACTGCTGAATTTGCCGCTGATCCTCGGCCCTGGCAGAGAATGTTTCGAGATCGAGCAAAGCAGACGATGTCGTAGACCGTCAGGAAGTAGCCTTCGTAATCCAGTTCAGCAATCAGGCCGAGTTCATGCTCAATCTGGTGGAGCACCTTTTCCGTGGGACCGTTCGGCCAGCGCTTATGGATTCCCGAGTTAACCAATTGACGAAGATACTGTGTGGGGCTTAAATCATCCGGCACCAGTTCACAGGGGTAGCGATAACGCAGTTCATCTAGTGAAAAGCGGCATCGATCTGCAATGTTTATGGTCTCATCCAGAAGAGGGCGTGGGTAGATGCGTTCCAGGACTGCTTGGGTTTTCAGGTGACGCTCTGCGTTGGGCGCAAGTGTGTGCCTGATAGCGTTTACGGATTTTTGGCACCGTATTGCCGAGAGTGTGTCTTGTAGGGGCTGACGTGCGCGGGTGTGCATGTGTACATTTCCGGCAGCAACCAGCGGCACGCCGGATTTTTTTGAAAATTCCTGCAGAGACTGTCGATGGATGTGGTCACTGCCATAGCCCGGTTGCTCAAGTGCGAGCCAGACTCTGCCGGGCATCAGTTTCTGTATATGCCGGGTATGCCGAAAAAGTGCCTGGTATCGTGACGCCAGTGCAACTTCTGATGTTGGCGCAGGGTCACTCGCAATGAGTGCAAGGCAGTTCTGCAGGGAATCTGCACAGAGGTCGCTGGTGTCGAGGCGGTAATGACCCTTGGTCGCATGGTGCCGGGCTGTGGTAATCAACCGTGTCAACTGCCGATAACCTTCCCGGTCTGTGACCAATAGAATCAGCCTATTACCATTCTCCAGAATAAATTCACTGCCAATGATCAGGTGCAGACCCAGTTCACGGGCTGTGGTGTGCGCCCTGACCACTCCAGCGACACTGCACTCATCGGTCAGAGCAAGTGCGCGGTAACCAAGATCAAAAGCTCTTTGGACCAGTTCGCCAGGGTGCGAGGCACCCCTTAAAAAGGTGAAATTGGATATGCAGTGCAGTTCGGCATAGCCGGACATCTTGGAATTCCAGTATACTGTATAAATATACAGTATACTGGAATCAGTTTAGAAAAAGTATCCGGTGGCGCCGCTCAGGCCTCGCTTCGTGCCATTGCAATAAAGCCAATCGCTGAAATTGAGAGGATCCCTGCGAATCCGAAGCTTGCCACCAGGCTGAAGTCTCCGATCAGTCCTGCGAAGATCGCCCCAAGTGCCCCGACACCGTCAAGCACTACAAAGACAAAGCCCATCGAGGTCGCTTCGTGCTTGCTTGAATAGTCAANAGCCATCGCGAGGACGCTAGAACGGATCGCGACGAGGACTGCCATGGCGCACGCCAGCACCCCAACAGTGGTGAGCGGCATCTCCAGGAACAGGGCAGATCCAGACAGAATCGCGGCCAAGACTGAGCAGGAAGCAAAAATCCCGAATCGACCCCGCCGGTCCGACAGTCGTCCCACCAACGGCTGACCAATAGATCCCGCCAGCATCGCGAGGGCAAATGCCACACCGGTTTCGGCAGGGCTGAAGCCGAAGGCACGTTGTGAATAGAACGGCATCATGGTCATTAACGCGATCAACGCCATGTTATAGGTCGCGATCCCTGCCACTAGCAGCAATCCTGTCCGGCTCCGCCACTGATGGATAAATGTAAGAAGATCCCTTCGGGTGAGGGTGGCACTGATCTGTCTTGATGGAATACGGCGAACCAGGAAGAAGAAGACTGTCCCCATTAGTGCAGCGGGAAGTACCGAGAGTTGGAGTACCTGCTGCCAGTCGAGCACGGCCAATAGAAAGCCCACCATGAGGGGCGAGAAGACTTCGGCCAGCGTCCCACCGATAGCGTGAACACCAAGCGCCTGGCCGCGCTGCTGCGGCATCTGCCGGACCAGCATGCCAGTCGCAATGGGGTGCCAGGCGGCATCTCCCATTCCGCCAATAGCGAGCAGGACCGCAAGAGACCAGAATCCAGGGGCGCCTGATGCCACCAGATAACCCAGNGTGACCCACCAGAAGGTGCCGAGGAGNAGGGNTCCCTGGGAGCGCACCCGGTCNGCCAGAATCCCTGCCGGAAAATACGCGANCGAAGCGCCGATCGAGTGGATCGCAAGTAACAGACCAATCTCTGAGGGNNTAAGTTCNAACGCNAGACCAATGGCGGGCGCCAGAAGCCAAATGGCTGCGGAGGCCCAGTCATTGGCGAGATGACCCAGCACGCAAACGCCTTGCAGCGCCTTTAATCCGAGCAGTCGGCCTGGTCGAGTCTGCCCTTGGCTTTCGGGATTTATGCCAGTCATTGTGTCAGAATCCTGTCCACTGAATTCAACCGAATATCGACATTGCCATGGATGCTGCCGTACGCCCGCATACCCACCTTCCCGTTTATGCGTCTCCGGAGGAGGTGGTTGCTAGTCTGAAGCCGAGTTATCCGGTGTTTTGTGTTCGCCGCCACCATATCAGAGCCGTGGGGGAACAGTTTCTCAAGGGATTTCCTGGAGATGTTCTGTACGCGGTGAAGTGTAACCCTGAACCGCATATGCTCAAGACCCTTTTTGATGCGGGAGTCCGGCATTTTGATACGGCCTCTCTCGCCGAGGTTGCCCTTGTGTCGGAGCAGTTGCCCGGGGCAACGAGTTATTTCATGCACCCGGTAAAAAGCCGNGCCGCGATCCGCTCGGCGCACGAAGTCTACGGGGTGCGCCACTATGTNGTCGATCACGCGACGGAGCTCAACAAGATTACCGAGATCATCNCTCCAGGACCAGAGACGGTGATCGTCGTCCGGGTGGCGATTCATTACGAAGGCGCGGTTTATGAACTCTCCAGTAAGTTTGGGGCTGCGGTCGCTGAAGCGATCGAACTTGGCAAAGCGGCACTTGGATTCGGTTTTCGGTATGGTGTCGCGTTTCATGTGGGCTCTCAGTGCCTCGATGGCGAAGGGTTTGTAGAGGGTTTGCAACTGGCAGATGAGGTCATTCGGGGGATCGGCGCTGACCCGGCCTGTGTTGATGTGGGCGGCGGGTTTCCGGGGGAATATATGAACTCTATGGGTCAGGAAATGGAGAGTTACTTCTCCGCCATTCGGGCGGGGCTTTCCGACCTTTCCTTGCCCGAGGGCTGCCGCGTCATGTGTGAGCCCGGNAGAGCACTGTGCGTGGATGGCGAATCTTTGATCACGCAGGTGCATCTGCGCAAGGATGATGCGCTTTATCTCAACGACGGGATGTACGGGAGTTTTATCGAAGAAAAATACAATCTCCATCTGCCGGTCCGGCCAGTGGCGACGCGGGATTTCTCGGATGTGCACCAGGAGTACACGCTCTATGGGCCGACTTGNGATTCGCTCGACATTTTTCCGCGCACTGTCCGGCTTCCGGAAGATCTCAAGGAGGGAGACTGGATAGAATTCGACCGAATCGGTGCCTATGGCGCGGCCTGCCGTACCCACTTCAACGGCTTCTTCGCCGATACGTTTGTTGAAGTGACAAGCAACTTCGGNGAGTTCTAACTNGCCAGACCTAGCCGCGGCCGGTATACAAAGCCGCCCATTTAATGGCGCCCGAACGCCTGGTGCCGACCAAAGCAGGAGTGTCATGAATCACGCAATCAGAGTCAGCGAGACCGGTGGTCCCGAGGTCATGCAATGGGAATCCGTTGAAGTGCCAAGCCCTGGCCCGTCAGAGATTCTGCTGCGTCATACCGCGGTGGGGCTCAACTACATCGATGTTTATTTCAGAAGCGGTGTGTATCCCGCCCCGCAGTTGCCGTTCACGCCAGGACTTGAAGGAGCNGGTGTGGTCGAAGCCGTNGGNGAGGAGGTCACAGACCTCNCTCCAGGAGATCGCNTAGGCTACGCCGCCCAACCGTTAGGCGCTTACTCCGAGTCACGGTTGATGCCAGCAGATCGGGTGGTACGTCTGCCGGAGGGGATAGATGACCGGGTGGCAGCGGCCATGATGCTAAAGGGCATGACCGTGCAGTATCTGCTAAGAAGCACCGTCGCGCTCAAAGCGGGNNACACNATTNTNTTCCACGCCGCNGCGGGNGGNGTTGGCCTTATAGCNTGTCAGTGGGCCAAACACCTTGGGGTGACCATNATCGGCACCGTTGGTTCGAAGGAGAAGGGAGCACTCGCCCGTGCTCATGGTTGTACTCATACGGTCCTCTACAACGAGGAAAACTTTGTCGATCGGGTTCAGGAACTGACCGACGGCAACGGGGTTGACGCGGTCTATGACTCGGTTGGCCGCGATACTTTTCACCAGAGTCTGGACTGTCTCAGGACTCGCGGTACGCTGGTGCTGTTTGGGCAAAGCTCGGGAAAAGTGGAGCCCTTTGATCCTGCGCTGCTGTCCGGAAAAGGCTCTCTTTTCCTGACGCGCCCGACGCTTTTCAATTACACCGCAGGCCGCGCGGATCTCCTTCACTGTGCATCGGAACTTTTCGATGTACTGCAAAGCGGTGCGGTCAAGGCAGATATCAACCAGGAGTACCCACTGTCGGACGTGCAACGGGCCCACCAAGATCTCGAAGGTCGACGGACTACGGGCGCTACCCTCCTGTTGCCCTAGGCCGTCTCTATTGTGGTGTAAAGTCAGCTCATGAATCTGCCAGACGCAATCCGCCAAGTCGCAAAGGGCGAGCACCTCAGTCACGACGCGATGGGCGAGGTGATGCGCATCATTATGAGTGGCGATGCGACGCCCGCACAGATCGGTGCTGTGCTGACGGCACTGCACATCAAAGGCGAAACCGTTGAAGAATTGACTGGCGCGGCAACCGTGATGCGCGAGTTCGCCGCCCAGGTGAACGTTAAGGCTGAACAGGTAGTCGATTGTGTCGGCACAGGAGGAGACGGCGCGAGTCTCTTTAATGTTTCAACCGCGTCGGCGCTGGTCGCTTGTGCAGCCGGTGCGGTGATGGCCAAGCATGGCAACCGGGCCGCGACTGGCAAGTCAGGAAGCGCCGATGTACTAGAGGCGGCCGGCGTCAACATTACGCTTTCCCCAGAGCAGGTTGCTCAGACTATCGATGCGGTGGGCATCGGTTTTATGTTTGCGCCTACCCACCACGGCGCTACTCGGCATGCGGTCGGCCCAAGGCGGGAGATCGGGGTTCGGACGTTGTTCAACTTATTGGGACCCTTGACCAATCCGGCTGGTGCGCGCTGGCAGTTGGTTGGGGTTTTTGACCGGGCCTGGGTCCATCCACTGGCAGAGGCATTTGGCAATCTTGGCAGCGTACATACCCTGGTGGTTTGTTCGGAGGATGGTCTTGATGAAATTAGTATTGCATCTGATACCCATGTATCGGAACTGCGGGATGGCAGTATCAGGGATTACGTAATTACACCCGAGCAGTTCGGTATTGCACGTCAGTCGCTGGATTCCTTGGTGGTCGCAGATGCCGAAGACAGTTTTCAGATGATCCGAAGTGCGCTCAACGGGGAACCCGGACCCGCGAGTGACATGGTGGCGCTCAATGCGGGTGCGACGATCTATTCAGCAGATCTTGCAGATTCAATGGAAGCTGGCGTCGAGCGGGCGAAAGCGATCCTCATCAGTAAAGCGGGCGTGGTTAAACTGGATGAACTTTGCGGTTACACCCAGCAGTTCACTGAACAGGACTGACGAGGAGATCAAAGACGGTGCAGACGATTTTTGTGCAAGTCAAATGCGAGCTGGGGCAAGCCTATCAGGTTGCCCAATCACTGGTAGATGTGGAAGGCGTATCCGAAGTCTTTTCGATCTCAGGGCCTTACGATCTTCTGGCTAAATGTTATGTTGGTGACGGGCAAGACGTCGGCCACTTTGTGAACCAACGCGTTCAGACACTCCCTGGAATCCGGGACACCCAGACCATTATTGCCTTCAACGCCTTTAGTTAAAGCGAGTTGGGACCTGGGGGATCGGGCGCAAAAGAAAAAGGCCGGCTAAGCCGGCCTTTTTTCTGGAACATTGGGCTGGACTATTGCGACTCGGCCACCATGTGATCCACTGCGGCCTCAACCTCATCATCAGACAGAGCCATGTTGCCCCCTTTGGCAGGCATCACGCCGGCTTTCCCCTGAAAGCCCTGGATCGCATGAGCATAGAGGGTATCGGCTCCTTGGGCGATGCGGTCTGCCCAGCCTGCTACATCTCCAACTCTCGGCGCCCCGGCAATACCCGCAGCATGACAGGCCATGCAGGCGCTCTGATAAACACTAGCACCATCAATGGATACAGTGGCCACCTGAATGATTTCAGCCTGATCAGCGCCCGCGTCGGCCACACTGATTTGACCTACGGGCTCAAGTGTATCGGTGTTAGCCGTCTCAGCCATTGAATTTCGCCCGTCGCGTTGACGGTCGTTTATTGTGCCCGCGTTAAGGTTCCCTAAAAAAATCAAAAAGAGTGTCAAGACGACACCTAGCACAATGAAAATGTAAAAACTCTTGATCAACTTTTGATCACTCATGCTGCTTGACATGCAGGGGATCCTCCGTGAAGCAATTCAGAAAAGTGTTGAATTGAATAGCAAAATTGGAAGCCGGGATTATACTTAAAAATTCCGTAGAGGCGTATCGATCATGTCCACCAATCCAGGAATCCAGAGGCAAGCCGACTCTTGATGGCTGGCGAAACCCAGGTCGTGGGAGCCGGCAGGAGCGTTGGTCGCCTCCCGTCATATCTGGCGGCACTCCAACGGGAATTAGGGGTGGGTGAGCGCATTCGGGTTCAGCTGTCCCCGAGGCCTTCTCGAGCCTGGTTCACTGAACGGGCACGGGACCTCATCGTCGGTGCAGGATTTCAACTTCAGGGCAGGTGTATTTTTCGAAGTGAGCGTGCGACTGCGACTATTGAACGGATCCAGAGCCTGCCGGATTCAGTAGGCCCTGATATGCGGGTTCTTATTGTGGGACTGAACCCGAGCCCTTATTCTGCAGATTCGGGGATTCCCTACGGGCGTCCGGGTAACCGATTCTGGCCGGCCGCTCTTGGCGCAGGGCTTGTGAGCCAGGACCGCGATGTGCATCATGCTTTTTCATCGCATCATCTGGGATTTACCGATTTTGTTCGCAGGACTACGCGAAAGGCCGATGAAGTGAGCCAAAGTGAATTCGAAGCGGGATTTGTTAGAGTTTCTCGGTTAATTGAATGGCTAAAGCCCAAAGTGGTCTGTTTTGTGGGCCTCGGCGCCTGGCGAGCGGTAGTGGATAAAAAGGCTGTGCCTGGGCTTCAGGATCGACAGATCGGAGATTCGCGAATTTATGTAATGCCGCACACCAGCGGACTTAATGCGCACTGTCGTCTCGAGGATTTGACGGGACACTTTGCCCAAGTCAAAAGGTTGATCACAACCGAAGCGGGCCGATAGGCCAGCTGCAGAGTACAAGCCGTGGTGATTGGAATAAAAACGTACAAAGCCTCTTTAAAGCTGATGCTTGCGACGCTGGACGGCGAATGCTTCGAACAGGGTATCGATGTTGTGATCAATGCCGACAGTAAGGAGGAAGCTGAGAAACGCCTAGAAGGCCTTCGGGCCTCGGTTCAAATTGAAGATGTCCGAATCACATCAGTCCATCATGTGGGCCGCGAGGTTAGATCCCTTCAGGCTAAAAGTACCAAACAGGGTTAGACCCGGAAAACTGCAGTGAAGACATTGCTCTGGTGTCGAGTCGCAGCACAAGCCGGGCGCACGATTCTGATGGTGCTTCTCGTCGTAATAGCCGGGCAGTTGGCAGGCTGCGCTAAGTCTCAGCCTTGTGCCTGTGAAGTGCCGCGGGCGTGCTGTAGGGGTCTTGTGCCGCAGTGTGCGGCCTGCGAAGAGGGCCTCACGCTGGATGCCTGGCTAAAAAAGACCTGCCCAGACGGTGAGACGGATGCACATTATGAGGGCTGGGATGAAGAGACTCAGAAAGCTATCTGGGTTTGTGATGAAGGGACACGTCAGAGTTTTCAGATCTCGGACTAGCGTCTAGTGTTGAGACGCCTGTGTAGAATATCGTCATTGTAAGCGTGCCGATGCGCCCGTAGCTCAGCTGGATAGAGCGCTGCCCTCCGGAGGCAGAGGTCAGGGGTTCGAATCCCTTCGGGCGCGCCAAAACCCCCTTTAAATCAGGCATCAACTCCACGCAAAGTTTCCTGATTAGTCCTGAGTCCTCACAAATCAGCACAGTTTCAGCATACCTATATGCNGTTGCTGGNTGTAACGTAGACGGGCAGGGGGAGTGGTAACAAAAAAGTTGTTACAGGAGGGGTGTAGCCTCAACCCAGTGGCACCCAATTCCCCAACCCAATAATCNTGGATATGACCCCCTTATATTGGCTCTGAGAGCATATCTCGAGGCCTTTGTTCTAAAAAATAAAAGGTGACNAAAACGGGGGTATAGGGGCAGGGCTACGGCCAGTCGTAATACCTATTGATAACGGCAAGGGTCTCGGTAATAAATGCAAACTGAGGGTACTCCCTTGCATCCCACTCAGGAGAAACGTTTATGAGAATTACTGCTCCATGTTGCCCGTCCTTACTGATGATGGATATTGTCAGATACCCGATATTTGATCCGGTATGCCAGATGTAGNCACCGTCTGCCTGTGTTTGGGCATCTTTATTGCCAATAAAAAAACCTAAGGTACGTGTCTCAGTCGAACTTGGGAGAACTAATTCTCTGGCCAGGGTTTGCTCAATGAGATCATTACTTCCGCTCAGCGCTTCGGTTAAGTGCAGGTTAAATCGGGCCAGATCGCTCGCTGTCGTCCATAGCGTACCCGTTGAAAGAATTGGGTTGCGCATTGGCGCGTTTTGGAAGACGACATGGTCGGGATCATAAGGAAGCGCAATTGATGATTGATCGGCACGGAAAAACTCATTATCGAATTTGCTCGAATCCATTTTTGCTGGTCTCAGGACTGATTCGTTGAGTAGAACCCCAAAGTCTTTGCCCGAGATGTCCTCAAGTCCGCCCTGGATTATTGCGTAACAGCCATTGCAGTATCGGTACTCGGATCCCGGTAGGTACGTGGCGACGAGTGGGGGGTTCGTTGCGGGCGGTTCACCACGAAATACCTGAATCAAAGAAGGCAGCGGATAGTCCGGCCCGCAACATCCATCAGGATAAGGATTGCTGATACCCCCGGTATGATTCAGCAACATCCGAAACGAAATAGGCGACTCCTCAGTGAAGGAATTTGAGGGGATCTGCCAGCGGGTCAGATGGTCATTGACGACTGCATCGAGTGATATCTGATTCTTATCTAACGTCTTTAGAGCCGCAAGCGAGGTTAATGTCTTGGTAATTGATGCGGCCTGAAAAAGAGTGTCTTTGGTTACCGCTCTTCCTTCTGAAAAATCTGCATAACCAAATCCAGAGGCCCACGTGATTTTCCCTTCATCGATAACCGCAATCGAGGCTCCTGGGATTTGGAGGGAGGCGAGATTTTGCTTGATGCTCTCTACAAGGGGGGTCGGGGGTGTGTTACTTGAACCCCAGATTTGAGCGACGGGTGACAATAACAACGACATGATGGCCAAGACCCGCGCAAAATATGAAACCGTAAGTTTCACGATCAAAGTTTGTGCTTCCCGGGAGTTTGCTATTAGCAAGGCATTGTAGTTTGCCAGAAAACATTAATGACGAATAAGGCGGATTTTCTCAATCATTATCCTCATCTATCCGTTGCGCCAGTTGCGGATATTGGCGTCTGGCGACATACAATCCCTAGAGCAGGCTGTAGCGTCGTCGGATCCATACTACGGTCGACCGTCCTGAGCGCGAGTATTCAGGCCGTCGTCCATTTAATCGAGTTACTTTTGAGGAATACTAGATGCGTTGGCGGATAGGACTTGTCGTGTTTATTGGTTACGCGCTGTTCCAGTTTTGGCACAGTGGATGGAAGTTTTCACTCCTGTTTGAACACCTGACCGGGGTATTTGCCTTCTGGCTAGGACTAAGCGGAATAGTCCTCTGCGGCATTGGGGGAATAGTGATCCTATCTAGGAAATCTTCCCAACAGTGCTCTTCTGCGACACAGCGCAGCAGTGGGGAATACTCAGATTCTCTGGGCCGGGGGATCGCGATCTTTATCGGTTGTTGTGTCCTGCTGATCGTGGGCCTCAGTAACTATGATCCATCTGGCTCTGTCGCCGGATGGTTGACCTGATCGGCAGAACTGAAGAGATGGTGCGCAGTTTTAGACGACGCCAGAACGCGGGTTTTCACGGGAGGAATCTTGTTTAGACTGTGGGAGTGGTTTTTGACAGATGATCGAGGGCCGTCTGTGCGCCGCCGGGCTGGTGGGGAACTTGGGCAAGTGCAAGGCCCATCTCGATCCCGCTGAGCGCGCGGGTGAGCATTTGGTCGTTGAGGTCTCCAAGGTGTCCGATCCTGAATACCTTGCCGGCGAGCCGACCAAGTCCGTTTCCCAAAGACATATCGCAATGTTCAAGGATAGCTTGGCGAAAGGCGTCTGCATCATGACCGTCAGGCATCAATACGGCGGTCAATGAGTTGCTGTAACGTTCCGGATCGAGACACAACAGTTCCAACTCCCACGCTTTGACGGCGTGCCGGGTTGCCTGGGCCAGCCGGGCATGACGAGCGAACACTTGATCAAGCCCTTCTTCCACCAGCATGGCAAGCGCTTCACGCAACCCAAAAAGCAGATTCGTTGCGGGCGTATAGGAGAAGAGATGATTCCGATTCGCTTCGAGTACGTCCTGCCAGTCCCAGTAGGCTCTTGGGAGTTTGGCGTCTTTGGATGCGTGAAGGGCTTTTTCACTCACCGCATTAAAGCTTAAGCCCGGAGGCAGCATGAGACCCTTCTGGGAGCCAGCGATGGTGACATCAACACCCCATTCATCATGACAATAGTCGATAGAGGCAAGCGATGAGATGGTGTCCACCATCAGCAGGGCGGGATGGTTGGCGCGGTCCATCGCGGATCGAACCTGTGCAATATCAGAACATACCCCGGTTGAGGTCTCGTTATGCACAATGCAGACGGCCTTGATCTTCTGTTGGTGATCCTGAATAAGAGCGTCCTCGAGAATGGCTGGGTCAACTCCGTGGCGCCAGTCCGTTGGGAGCACGGTTGTCTGTAGCGAGAGTTTGTCGGCAAGGTGTCGCCAGGCAGAGGCAAAATGCCCGGTCTCATAGATCAGGACTCTGTCTTTGGGGGAGAGGCAATTGACAAGGGCTGCCTCCCAGGCGCCTGTCCCTGAGGCGGGAAAGATCACCACGGGCTGACGGGTTTTAAAGATCAGCGGAAGCTTCTCAAGGATGTCACGGGCGATACCACGGAACTCAGGCCCACGGTGATCGATCGTGGGCCGGCTGATCGCTTGAAGAATGCGATCAGGCACGTTGGTGGGGCCTGGAATCTGCAGCAGGTGACGGCCGGACATGACTCGGGATGCGTTAACAGAGGAAATGAAGGTTCGATTGCATTCTGAAGATTGATTTGGCGTAATGTCAAGAAACCCGCCGGGCGCCTGATATTTTGACGGCGCTGGCTCAAGACCAAACTGAGACTGATTGGAACGGCAATTGACTGAAGTAAAGAATTCGCCACTGGCAGGGGATCCCCGCCTTGCGGCCCGTCTGGGCAACGAGATTGAGGGTGATGTCTGGTTTGATACGTTTTCCCGCGGCCGGTATTCGACTGATGCCTCTGCCTACCAGATCGAGCCGATTGGGGTGGTCGTCCCCCGCACATGGCAGGACGTGATCTCAGCGATACAGATTGCCGCTGATGAAGAGATCGCAGTGCTTCCTCGAGGTGCAGGCACCTCGCAGTGCGGTCAGACGGTCGGCGAGGCACTCGTCATTGACACCAGCGCGTACCTCAATAGTGTGATCAAACTCGATCCCGACAGGCAGAGAGTGTGTGTGGAACCCGGGATGGTGCTGGATCATCTGAACCGTTGTCTTTCATCGCATGGCCTGATGTTTCCTGTCGATGTCTCAACGGCTGCGCAAGCCACGATCGGCGGCATGACGGGCAATAACAGCTGTGGTGCCCGCTCGATTCGATACGGCACCATGCGGGATAACGTTCGGGCGATCTCAGGAATCCTCGCGGACGGACGGCGCCGCCGGTTCGACACGCTTGAGGAGGACGCTCCTCGGGATGGCCTGGAAAAGCAATTACTCGAAATTGGGGTGTCTGAAGCCCAAGAGATCTCACGACGGTTCCCAAAAGTCCAAAGACGCGTCGGGGGATATAACGTCGATGCCTTGGCCGCCTCGAGCGGCGCAGAAGGCATCAACCTTGCTCATCTGCTTGTGGGCTCAGAAGGGACGCTTGCATTTTCGGAAGCAATTGAACTGCAACTCGTGCAGGTTCCAAAACACAAAGTACTCGGAGTTTGTCACTTCCCAAATTTTTATGCCGCTATGGAGGCGTCGCAGCACCTCGTGACGCTCGATCCTGCCGCAGTCGAACTGGTGGATCAGACCATGATCGATCTGTCGCGGCAAAATCCAGTGTTTCGGCCCGTTATCGAACGATGCGTTAAAGGCGAGCCAGAGGCACTGTTGCTCGTTGAATTCGCCGGCGAATCCTGCGATGAGCAGTTAGTGACGCTTAAGCGGCTCCATGAGTTGATGGATGATCTCGGGTTTGCCGATTCAGTAGTCGATGCAGTAGATCCACAATTTCAGAAAGACATCTGGGAGGTTCGAAAGGCGGGCCTTAACATCATGATGTCGATGAAAGGCGACGGCAAACCGATCTCATTCATTGAAGACTGCGCCGTGCGGCTGGAGGATCTTGCGGAATACACTCGGCGTCTCACCGAAATATTTACGAAACACGGCACGTCTGGAACCTGGTATGCCCACGCGTCGGTCGGCTGCCTTCACGTCAGGCCCGTGTTGAACCTCAAGCAGGAATTGGATGTAAAGAAGATGCGGACTATTGCCGAAGAAGCCTTCGCGATGGTGCGCGAATACAAGGGCTCCCATTCCGGCGAGCATGGGGATGGCCTCGTGCGTTCTGAATTCCACGAAGCGATGTTCGGCAAGCGAATGGTTGACACCTTTGCCCAGGTGAAACACCTGTTTGATCCACAGGGGACATTTAATCCGGGCAAGATCGTTAATCCTTCCAGGATGGATGACAGAAGTCTTTTCCGGTTCAAGCCCGGTTACCGCACCCAGAACCTTGATACGGCGATGGATTGGTCCGCGTGGGGCGGGTTTTCGGGTGCTGTGGAGATGTGCAACAACAATGGCGCGTGCCGCAAAAGGGATGCTAACGTAATGTGCCCGTCCTACCGGGCAACCCGGCAGGAAAAACACCTCACCCGTGGAAGGGCCAACAGCCTGCGCCTCGCGTTGTCAGGTCAGTTGGGAGAGGAAGCGTTCACCTCTAAAAAGATGCATGAGTCGATGCAGCTTTGTGTTAGCTGCAAGGGCTGTCGTCGTGAATGCCCGACGGGTGTGGATATGGCAAAAATGAAGATCGAGTTTTTGCATCACTACCACTCCCGCCATGGCGTGCCCGCACGTGAACGCCTTATCGCGGAACTCCCGCGATATGCGCCCTGGTTAAGCCGAGTTTCGGGGTTGGCAAATCTTAGGAATCGTAGTCGCCTGTTGAAAAATCTTGGACACCGGGTTTTGGGTCTCAGTGCTGAGCGGCAACTGCCGCACTGGGCTGGTCATTCCTTTTCAAATACTGCGTCTGAAGCAGGTGAAAACCGCAATGGAGAACTTGTTCTGTTCGCCGATACGTTCAACCGTTACTTCGATCCAGACGTGCTTCGGGCTGCGGTTAAAGTTTTGACAAAAGCCGGTTATCGGGTGCACCTGCCAGGAGTAAAAGGTGGTGAGGCTCGTCCACTTTGTTGTGGACGGACCTACCTTGCTTCGGGGATGATGCAAAGAGCAAAAGAGGAGGCGCAGCGGACTCTTGATGCACTCCAACCCTATCTTGAGGCAGGGATGCCGGTAGTAGGTCTAGAACCGTCCTGTCTTTTTACCTTCCAAGATGAATTTGCGAGTTTACTGGCGGGAGAAACAGTAGCGCGGCTAGCAGATCAGACTCAGATGTTTGAGCAATTCCTTCTGGGCGA
>NHDO01000023.1 GCA_002171735.1 Proteobacteria bacterium TMED61
AGCCAGTTAACCACGCACTGTTGAGGAAATCAGAAAGTGTCGAAAGAGAAATTCGAGCGGAGTAAACCGCATGTGAACGTTGGCACCATCGGTCACGTTGACCATGGCAAAACCACCCTGACCGCTGCCCTGACCCGGGTGCTGTCAACCAAGTTTGGTGGGGATGTAAAGGCCTTCGATGAGATCGACAATGCCCCTGAAGAGCGCGAGCGCGGTATCACCATCGCCACCGCTCATGTCGAGTACGAAACCGAAAACCGGCACTATGCCCACGTCGACTGCCCGGGACACGCCGACTACGTCAAAAACATGATCACCGGTGCGGCCCAGATGGACGGCGCGATCCTGGTGGTCTCTGCGGCCGATGGCCCGATGCCTCAGACCCGTGAGCACATCCTGCTTGCCCGTCAGGTAGGTGTGCCCTACATCGTGGTCTTTTTAAACAAGGCCGACATGGTCGATGACGAAGAATTACTGGAACTCGTTGAGATGGAAGTTCGTGACCTGCTCTCAAGCTACGAATTCCCGGGCGATGACACCCCGATCGTCACCGGCAGTGCTTTGAAGGCGCTGGAAGGTGATGAGTCGGATATCGGCGCTGGCGCAATTGCTAAGCTCGCCGAAGCACTGGATTCCTATATTCCCCAGCCCGAGCGGGCCGTGGATGGCGCCTTCCTGATGCCCATTGAGGATGTATTCTCCATCTCCGGTCGCGGTACGGTGGTGACTGGCCGTATCGAGCGCGGCGTGATCAAGGTTGGTGAGGAAATCGAGATCGTCGGTATCAAGGACACCGAGAAGACCACCTGTACCGGTGTCGAGATGTTCCGCAAACTCCTCGACGAAGGTCAGGCTGGTGATAATGTCGGCGTATTGCTGCGTGGTACCAAGCGCGAAGAAGTTGAGCGCGGCCAGGTGCTGGCTCATCCGAGCAGTATTAACCCGCATACCCAGTTCGAAGCCGAAGTCTACATTCTGTCTAAAGAAGAGGGTGGTCGGCATACTCCCTTCTTCCAGGGTTATCGCCCACAGTTTTACTTCCGTACCACCGACGTTACTGGCCAGTGCCAGTTGCCCGACGGTGTGGAAATGGTAATGCCCGGTGACAATGTCAAACTGAAAGCAGAACTCATCAACCCCATCGCCATGGAAGAAGGCCTGCGCTTCGCNATTCGTGAAGGCGGCCGCACCGTTGGTGCCGGGGTGGTCTCGAAGATCATTGCTTGATTTTTGGGTTGCAAGAATTCCTGCNTTAAGAAGTTACNAACTAGANAAGTAANCGGTACTGAGTGACANAAAAATGGGCCGGCCCNAATGGGCCGGGAAAGATTCAGGCCAGTAGCTCAATTGGCAGAGCGGCGGTCTCCAAAACCGCAGGTTGGGGGTTCGATTCCCTCCTGGCCTGCCAGTAAAGGACAGGGGTTAGGGCAGGAGAGTGTTGCCGGATAAGCTGAAATTGCTGGCGTCGGGACTGGCCGTTGTTGCCGCAATCGCGATGTTCTACGTATTGGGCGATAGTTCGGCGCTGTTGCGGGCATTGATCGTGGTTGCGGGTGTGATCGTGGCAGCGGGTATCGCGTTGACTTCGGAGCCAGGCCGTGCGGTATGGCAGTTTGCACTGGCTACCCGAACNGAGGTGCGAAAAGTAGTGTGGCCGACGCGGCGGGAAACCGCACAGTCGACCATGATAGTCATATTAATGGTGTTNGTGGTTGGGATTTATATATGGCTGCTGGATGCGTTGTCATTCTGGGCAATTTACGACCTCGCATTGGGGCTGGGTTAAACNNGGCGTTTNCTAATTTAGGGCTAAGAGCTAGGCAATAGACACAGAGAATGATGAGTGACGTAACAATCGATGATGATGGCTCTCAGACCACACCGGTAGAAAGTGCTCCGGTCGAGTCGCCGATGGAGTGGTTCGTCATCCAGGCCTATTCAGGTTTTGAAAAGCACGTGCAGGAATCTCTGCGCGAATATATCCGGCGTGCAGGCATGGAAGANCACTTTGGCGATATTGAAGTNCCGACCGAACAGGTGGTGGAACTGNGAAACGGTCAGAAANGAACTAGCGAGCGCAAGTTTTTCCCTGGCTATGTCCTGGTTAACATGATCATGGGGGATGAGGCCTGGCACCTGGTTAAGTCGGTACCGAAAGTATCCGGCTTTGTCGGTGGAAGCGGATCCAAGCCGGTGCCGATTACCAATCAGGAAGCGCANGCCATCTTGCAGCAAGTTCAGGAAGGTGCCGAGCATCCCCGTCCGAAGTACACCTTTGCTCCGGGCGAGGTGGTACGGGTTGTCGATGGGCCGTTTAAGGAATTTAGTGGCACCGTAGAAGATGTGAACTTTGAAAAGAGCAAGCTGAAAGTGTCGGTATCGATTTTTGGACGTTCGACNCCAGTCGAGTTGAGTTTCAGCCAGGTCGAAAAAGCGTAGCCCCCGGGACTTGGCGGGCAACGTGTATGTGCCGCCAANGCTGTGGGTTGCGGTTGCTGATGGTGGGCGGATGTGTTGGCCGCCCGAAAGTCGTAGATAAACAGGGGAGCCTANCGGCGTTTGGACCCGACGGAGTAAACGATGGCAAAGAAAATTGAGGCTTATATCAAGCTGCAGGTGCCCGCTGGCGGTGCCAAACCCAGTCCCCCTGTAGGGCCTGCCCTCGGGCAGCACGGGTTGAATATTATGGAATTCTGCAAGGCATTCAATGCCGATACGCAGGATGTTGAGCCGGGTCTACCCATTCCCGTGGTTATCACGGTCTACTCTGACAAGAGTTTCACCTATATCAAGAAAACGCCTCCGGCCTCNGTACTGCTTAAAAAAGCCGCCGGTCTGGAGAAAGGCAGCGGCGAGCCTAACAAGGACAAAGTTGGAAAGGTCGGTCGGGCCCAGCTCGAGGAAATCGCGAAGGTAAAGATGCCTGATTTGAGCGCGTACGACATAGATCAGGCAGTGAAGATCATTGCCGGCAGCGCCCGGAGCATGGGCATCGAAACGGAGGGCGTCTGATGAGTCTTCATGGAAAACGGTATCGACAGGCATCCGAAAGCCTGTCTCAGGGAGAGTTCTACGCGATCGACGATGCGCTGAAGTTGGTCAAGCAATCTGCNTCGGCGAAATTCGACGAAACCGTAGACGTCAGTATCAACCTCGGTGTTGATGCAAAGAAGTCCGATCAGAGTGTCCGCGGCGCTACTGTCCTGCCAAAAGGAACCGGGAAGACCGTATGCGTAGCCGTATTTGCTGATGGTGATGACGTTGATGCCGCAAAATCTGCCGGAGCCGATATCGTGGGTTTGGACGACCTTGCCGAAACCATCAAGGGCGGATCAATCGAATTTGACGTGTGTATTGCAACTCCGAGCACCATGCGCGTTGTTGGGAAACTTGGCCAGATNCTCGGCCCCCGAGGTCTTATGCCGAACCCCAAGGTGGGAACGGTTACGCAGGACGTGGCGAAGGCCGTAACCAACGCCAAGGCCGGACAGGTACAGTTTCGTATCGACAAGGCAGGCGTAATTCATTGCCCGATTGGAAAAGCATCTTTTGATGAAGCCGCACTGAAGGAGAACCTCATTGCGTTGTTGGATGCACTGAACAAGGCCAAACCGTCGGCTTCTAAAGGTCAATACCTAAAGCGATTGACCCTGTCGACCACCATGGGACCCGGTGTGAAGGTAGACCGTGCATCGGTTGCGGGTTAAGCCGGCCGGGAGTTAATTCAGTCAGTTAAAGAAGTTAGGTTTTGAGGGGCCGCGGAGCCTTCGATCTTTAGATCAACAGGCAACGCAGGTCCGTCGAAGACCGCAGGNGCGTAAGTGGAGAAGTTGACCACGAATGCTTAATGGCAAAAGCCGGCCTGCGTAGGCGGTGCCCCCGATCTGGGATTTTCTCCGGTCAGGACACCAGGGTGTAACGAGCAAGGAGTAGTGCGAAATGAGCCTTAGTATCGATCAGAAAAAGGCTGTGGTCAGCGAGGTNACGCNGGCACTGTCTGCGGCCCAGGCTGCAGTGCTGGCCGAGTATCGAGGGCTCACCGTTGCNCAAATTACTGAGCTTAGGAGCGAAGCCCGCAATCTTGGCGTGGACGTGCGTGTGGTTAAGAACACGCTCGCCCGTCGCGTTGTTGCGGATTCAAGTTTTGAGTGTCTGACAGATCACTTCATCGGGCCGCTGATGATCTCCTCTTCAGAGGATCCCGTCGCGGTAGCGAAATTGGTCTCGAAGTTTGCGAAAGATAATGAAGAACTGAAGATTACGATTGGCGCCATGAATGGCGATCTGTTGGATGTTTCAGCGATTCAGGCTCTGGCCAAACTGCCCGGTCGCGAGGAGTTACTCGCAACACTTGTGGGCACTATGGCCGCGCCGGTGACCAAACTGGTCCAGACTCTCAATGAAGTTCCNTCGAAATTTGTGCGCGCGCTGGCGGCTGTCCGGGACAGCCGGTCTGATGAACAGGCAGCGTGAAACACGGCTGAGCGCTTAAGGAAAGAAAATCTCAATTTAAGGAGCAACCAATGAATCGCGAAGAAGTTTTNAATGCGGTGGCAGAAATGTCCGTTCTCGAATTGTCCGAGCTGATCAAGGACATGGAAGAGAAATTCGGTGTATCCGCAGCGGCAGCAGTTGCNGTTGCCGCGCCCGCTGCGGGCGGGGCTGGCGCAGATGCAGCTGGTGCAGAGGAGCAAACCGAATTTGATGTTGTGCTGAGTTCTTTTGGCGACAAGAAAGTAGGCGTCATTAAGGCGGTCCGTACCATTACGGGTCTAGGGCTTAAGGAAGCTAAGGATCTGGTGGAGTCGGCTCCGGCCGCCGTCAAAGAAGGTGTCAGCAAAGATGAGGCTGAGGAGATCAAAAAGCAGATCGAAGAAGCAGGCGGATCTGTTGAGGTTAAGTGATCGCTGGAGAATTGACCTGCCGCTTTCGGCAGGCATTCACCGNCGCTGGAAGCGCGCTGACCGGTTATCTGATNACCGGTCAGCCGATTCCGGCTTTGTCGCGTTGTTTNCACGCNGGGTCGNNTNCCCTTTTGCGTGTGTTNTAGACGTCTTGTTCTAACTGTTCTGCGAGGTCTTCATGGCTTACACCTTTACCGAGAAAAAACGGATTCGTAAGAGTTTCAGTACCCGGTCAGCGGCTCACCAGGTACCCAATCTTCTGGAAATTCAGAAGGCCTCCTATAGAAAACTGCTTCAGGCGCGGGTTGAGCCTCTGCAGCGAATTGATGAAGGGCTGCAGGCGGCATTTAAGTCGGTGTTTCCGATTGAAAGNTACAACGGTGCGGCNTCACTGGATTTTGTCAGTTANACCCTCGGAACCCCGGTGTTCGATGTCCGCGAGTGCCAGCAGCGCAGCATGGTGTANTCGGCCCCGCTGTTTGCCACATTGCGACTGATTATTTTCGACAAGAGCGAGTCCGGTGGCGCNAAGATTCTGCGCGATATCAAGGAGCAGGAAGTCTATATGGGCGAGATGCCCCTGATGACCGAGAATGGCACNTTCGTCATTAACGGGACGGAGCGAGTGATTGTTTCACAGCTGCACCGCTCGCCGGGCGTCTTCTTTGATCACGACAAAGGAAAGACCCATTCTTCGGGGAAGTTGCTCTTCAACGCCCGCGTTATTCCCTATCGGGGNTCCTGGCTGGATTTTGAGTTCGACCAGAAAGATCTGCTGTTCGTGCGGATNGACCGACGCCGTAAACTCCCCGCCAGCATTATTCTGAAAGCACTTGATTACTCGACTGAAGAAATTCTGAGCCTTTTTTTCGACAACGATCGTGTCACCTTACTGGCGGAGTCTGCCGAGATCGATNTGGTGGCAGAGCGTCTGCGCGGCCAGGAACTCGATTTTGACTTAACCACATCNAGCGGAAAGGTGATCGTCGAGGCTGANAAACGCATCACGGCANGACATATCCGTGAACTTGAAAAAGCTGGGATTAAGTCTCTACCGGTTCCGGACAGTTATATTCTGGAACGGGCGCTCTCCCGNGATATCGTTGATCTCGANACCGGGGAAGTTNTTGCCAGTGCCAACGATGAAATCACTCCGGAGTTGCTTGCCAAGTTCCGCGAGGTCGGGGTCGAAGCCTTCGAGACGATCTACACCAATGACCTCGATCGTGGGGCCTATATCTCAGATACTTTGCGGACAGATGCCACCGGATCAGCCTTGGAAGCCCANGTGGAGATCTACCGCATGATGCGCCCCGGNGAACCTCCCACCAAGGATGCTGCCGAGCAGTTNTTNAGGAATCTCTTTTTCACCATCGACCGCTANGATCTGTCAGCTGTGGGCCGGATGAAACTGAATCGGCGNCTGGGTCGNACCAGCGACGAGGGNCCGGGNATTCTCAGCCAGCAGGACATCATCGATGTGATGCGCACTCTGGTAAATCTCAAAAACGGTATCGGTGTAACGGATGATATCGATAACCTTGGCAACCGTCGGGTTCGTTCCGTCGGTGAACTGGTAGAAAACCAGTTCCGCATTGGCCTGGTCCGAGTGGAGCGCGCGGTAAAAGAACGCCTCTCCATGGCAGAGTCCGAAAATCTTACNCCGCAGGACCTTATTAATGCCAAGCCGGTCTCNGCAGTTATCAAGGAATTCTTCGGATCCAGTCAGTTATCCCAGTTTATGGATCAGACCAATCCCCTTTCGGAAGTGACCCATAAACGCCGTGTCTCGGCCTTGGGCCCCGGCGGCCTCACCCGTGAGCGCGCGGGTTTTGAGGTCCGAGATGTTCATCCGACGCACTACGGTCGGGTTTGTCCTATTGAGACACCCGAAGGCCCGAACATCGGTTTGATCAACTCCCTCGCCATCTTCGCCAGAACCAACGAATACGGTTTTCTGGAGACCCCCTACCGCAAGGTGGTTAATCGAAAGGTGACTGATGAAGCGGTATACCTATCGGCAATTGAAGAGGGTGAATACTACATCGCTCAGGCGAACGCTCGGATTGACANCAAGGGNGAGCTCGCGGATGAGTTGATTTCCTGCCGGTATCGGAATGAATTCACGCTNTCGAGCCCNGAAAACGTAGAGTTTATGGACGTTGCGCCCTCGCAGATCGTTTCGGTGGCAGCTGCTTTGATTCCTTTTCTGGAGCACGATGATGCCAACCGNGCGCTCATGGGATCGAACATGCAGCGCCAGGCAGTGCCCACGTTGCGCAGCGAGAAGCCTTTGGTCGGAACCGGTATTGAGCGCAAGGTAGCNTCGGATTCAGGGGTNGTNGTGATTGCAAGCCGGGGTGGGGTGGTNAATGCTGTGGATGCGTCGCGCATNGTGGTAAAGGTGAGCGACAAAGAGGTTGAAACCGGAGATNCTGGCGTCGACATCTACAACCTCGTGAAGTACACCCGCTCTAACCAGAATACCACCATCAACCAGCGGCCTCTGGTCTCTGTTGGCGATGAAATTGCTGCCGGCGATGTGCTCGCCGANGGGCCTTCGACTGACCTGGGTGAACTGGCNCTCGGCCGGAATATCCTGGTCGCGTTCATGCCCTGGAATGGTTATAACTTTGAGGACTCCATTCTCATATCCGAGCGTCTCGTCCAGGACGATGTGTACACCTCAATTCACATTGAGGANCTCACNTGTACTGCGCGGGATACCAAGCTCGGCTCCGACGATGTGACACGCGATATCCCTAACGTCAGTGAGTCCGCCCTGGCGCGGCTTGATGAGTCGGGGATCGTTTACATCGGTGCGGAAGTAAACCCGGGCGATATCCTGGTCGGTAAAGTCACTCCAAAAGGCGAGACTCAACTGACGCCAGAGGAGAAATTGCTGCGGGCAATATTTGGTGAAAAGGCATCTGACGTCAAGGACACGTCTCTGCGCATGCCTTCCGGTATGTCAGGAACGGTCATCGATGTCCAGGTGTTCACCCGTGATGGGCTGGAAAAAGACGCACGCGCATTATCCATTGAAGCATCGGAACTCGACCGAATTAAGAAAGATCTCAAGGATCAGTTCGAGATCGTCGAAGACGATGCCTACGATCGAATTGAGCGACTGCTCGCAGGGAAGATCGCTGAGGGCGGTCCGGNAGAACTGAAAGCGGGAGAAAAGATCACCCGACCGTACCTGCAGGCCTTGCCCAGGGATAAGTGGTTTGAGGTTCGGCTTCGGGACGAGGCCACCAATTCCACGCTGGAGCAGATCCGTGCGCAACTCGCGACCCAGTCAAAAAGCTTTGACGACCTTTACGATGAAAAGCGCAGGAAACTNGAGGCAGGCGACGATCTGCAGGCCGGAGTNCTGAAGATGGTCAAGGTGTTCGTTGCCGTCAAACGGCGATTACAGCCCGGCGACAAAATGGCCGGCCGGCACGGGAACAAGGGAGTGATCTCCAGAATCGTTCCGATCGAGGACATGCCGTATATGCAAGACGGCACCACGGTTGATATCGTACTGAATCCGCTTGGGGTGCCCTCCCGAATGAATGTCGGCCAGGTTCTGGAATGCCATCTCGGCTGGGCGGCGCGCCACCTCGGGCGCCAGATTAGCCAGATGATGGATGGTGGCGCCGACACATCAAAACTGCGTCAGCAGCTCGGGAAGATCTATAGTACCGGGCGCAATCACGAAGACATAGATGCGCTCTCCGACGATGAGGTCACCGAACTCGCCAACAACCTTCGTGGCGGTGTCCCGATCGCTACTCCGGTGTTTGATGGTGCCAGCGAAGCTGAGATTAAGGAGTGGCTAAAAATTGCCGAGCTCCCTCAGAGCGGGCAGGCCAACTTGATTGATGGTCGCACGGGAGAACCGTTTGATCGTGAGGTGACGGTGGGCTACATGTATATGCTGAAACTCAACCACTTGGTGGATGACAAGATGCATGCGCGGTCTACAGGCCCCTACAGTCTCATCACGCAGCAGCCGCTTGGCGGCAAGGCGCAGTTTGGCGGGCAGCGCTTCGGCGAAATGGAGGTGTGGGCGCTAGAAGCCTATGGCGCTTCTTACACGCTCCAGGAAATGCTCACGGTGAAGTCAGACGATGTCGGCGGCCGGACGAAGATGTACGAAAACCTCGTTCGCGGCGATCATCGAATGGAGGCGTCTGTGCCGGAATCATTCAATGTTTTGGAAAAGGAGATCAGGGCCTTGGGGCTCAATATAGAAAGACGCGAGGATCATTAGTAGATCCCATTAACGCGTCCTCCTCTCCACGGTTCCAGATAAGGTTAAAAGAAGGAAAAGACAATGAAAGATTTTTTCAGTCAGTTCTCGCGATACGATGCAGTAGACCAGGAGTTTGACAACATCCGCATCCGTCTGGCGTCGCCGGATCAGATTCGTTCGTGGTCATTCGGTGAGGTCAAGAAACCTGAGACCATCAACTACCGCACATTCAAGCCCGAGCGCGACGGACTGTTCTGTGCAAAATTGTTCGGTCCGATGCAGGATTACGAATGTTTGTGCGGCAANTANAAGCGCCTCAAGCATCGAGGCGTCGTCTGCGAAAAATGNGGNGTTGAGGTTACNCTCTCCACGGTTCGGCGCGAGCGAATGGGTCATATCGAACTGGCNAGCCCGGTGGCGCATATCTGGTTCCTGAAATCGTTACCNTCCCGGCTCGGCGTGTTGCTTGACATGACGGTTCGCGAAATCGAGCGGGTTTTGTATTTNGAGGCATACGTGGTTACCGACCCGGGCCTGACCGAGCTTGAGATCGGGGCGCTNATGACCGAGGAGTCTTACTACGAGGCGATTCAGCTCTACGGTGCAGACTTTGACGCCGGAATGGGCGCAGAGGCGGTAAAGGAGCTTTTGAAAGGACTGGATCTTAAGTCGCTTTCGGCACAACTGCGCGAAGACCTTGCCGAATCCAGTTCGGAGACCAAGACCAAGAAATTGACNAANCGGTTGAAAGTTGTTGAGGCNTTTCTGCATTCGGGNAATAAGCCGGAGTGGATGATTATGGAAGCGCTGCCGGTNCTTCCGCCNGATCTTCGTCCGCTGGTACCGCTTGAAGGNGGGCGATTTGCGACGTCNGATCTCAACGATCTGTANCGTCGCGTCATCAANCGAAACAACCGACTGCGTCGACTGCTGGATCTGAATGCGCCCGACATTATTGTTCGGAACGAAAAGCGCATGCTGCAGGAGTCCGTGGATGCGCTTCTCGACAACGGTCGTCGGGGCAAAGCGGTAACGGGTCCCAACCGCCGGCAGTTGAAATCCCTGGCCGACATGATCAAGGGGAAGCAGGGGCGCTTCCGCCAGAATCTACTGGGNAAACGGGTGGACTATTCCGGCCGTTCTGTCATCGTGGTGGGTCCAACTCTGAAACTGCATCAGTGCGGATTGCCNAAGAAGATGGCTCTGGANCTGTTCCGGCCGTTTATCTACAGNAAGCTGGAGCTGCGGGGTCTTGCGACTACTATTAAGCAGGCCAAAAAGTTAGTGGAGATGGANGAGCCTGAAGTCTGGGACATCCTGGAAGAGGTGATCCGAGAGCACCCCGTTTTACTCAACCGGGCGCCGACACTGCATCGTCTGGGCATTCAGGCATTCGAGCCNGTTCTGGTGGAGGGAAAAGCGATNCAGCTCCACCCGCTGGTCTGTACGCCTTACAACGCGGACTTNGATGGAGACCAGATGGCGGTCCATGTGCCGCTTTCTGTTGAGGCGCAGCTGGAAGCACGCACCCTGATGATGTCATCTAATAATGTGCTCTCGCCATCCAATGGAGAGCCGATCATTGTGCCTTCGCAGGATATCGTGCTCGGCCTTTACTACATGACCCGTGAGAAGGTGAATGAGTTGGGCGAGGGGAAGGCCTTTGCTGACGTATCAGAAGTGCGTCGCGCCCGCGATGCCGGNGCGCTGGCTTTGCACGCCAAGATCAAGGTAAGAATTCGTGAAGTTCATTTCNACGAAGAAGGCGAGCGNCAGGAAACATTCAACTTGACTGATACGACCGCGGGGCGCGCGCTATTGTCGGAGATTCTACCGGATGGCCTGCCTTTTGAACTCGTTAATCAGACAATGAAAAAGCGAGCGATCTCTTCGGCGATCAATGAGGCTTATCGTGGGGTCGGTCTTAAGGACACGGTGATTTTCTGCGATAAGTTGATGTACACCGGNTTTTCCATGGCGGCCANNGCGGGTGTGTCCATTGGAGTCGACGATATGGTGGTTCCGGATAGCAANTCCACAACTCTGGACGCCGCGGAGTTGGAGGTCAAAGCCATTCAGACGCAACATAGCCAAGGCCTGNTAACCGATGGTGAACGGTACAACAAAGTGGTGGANATCTGGACTCACGCCAGCGACCGGGTCGCGGGTGAGATGATGGATGAACTCAGCGTTGAACAAGTGGTCAATGCGGACGGAGAGAGGGTTGAGCAGGAATCCTTCAACTCNATCTACATGATGGCNGACTCCGGCGCCCGAGGCAGTCATGCACAGATCCGCCAGCTCGCTGGGATGCGCGGTCTTATGGCCAAGCCGGACGGATCCATTATCGAAACCCCAATTACCGCGAACTTCCGCGAGGGCCTGAACGTCAACGAGTACTTTATTTCCACCCACGGTGCTCGTAAGGGGCTGGCGGATACCGCACTCAAGACGGCAAACTCGGGTTATCTGACCCGTCGGCTGGTGGATGTTTGCCAGGACTTGGTTGTCACTGAAGAAGACTGCGGGACCACTGANGGATTCCTGCGAGAAGCAATTGTTCAGGGTGGTGAGGTGGTGATCCCATTGANGGATCGTATCCTNGGCCGCTCCGTGTCTGAAGATGTTACCAGCCCTGGCGATGGGTCGANCTTGTTTGTAGCGGGACAGATGATCGACGAAGCCGGNGTGAACTTGCTCGAAGAGCANAANGTGAATCATCTCAAGGTCCGGTCCGCCGTGACCTGCGAGACCCGCTACGGCATCTGTGCTACCTGCTATGGGCGTGACCTCGCTCGGGGACACTTGGTTAGCCGTGGCGAAGCGGTTGGCGTGATGGCGGCCCAGAGTATCGGCGAACCGGGGACTCAGTTGACGATGCGCACCTTCCACATCGGAGGGTCCGCATCCCGGATCGCAGCGGCGAGTCGTGTTGAAGTAAAGAATCAGGGCACCGTATCCTGGGTCGGCGTGCGCGCGGTAAAGCGTGATGATGGCTGCAATATTGTCGTATCTCGTTCGGGTGAACTGGTGATTCATGACCAGCATGGTATTGATCGGGAGCGACATCGTGTTCCCTACGGTGCAGAGTTGACCGTGAGCGATACCGATCAGGTGGAAAGTGGACAGGTCATTGCGTCCTGGGATCCGCACACCCATCCGATCATCAGTGAGGTGGCGGGCAAGGTCCGGTTTGATAATCTGGTTGAAGGGATGTCTGTGACTGAGCAGACCGACGACTTGACCGGTTCAAGCACTTTTCTGGTGCTGGATCCGAAGAGCCGACGCGGTGCGACCTCAGACATCAAACCCACGGTTGAACTGGTGGACGGCCGGAACAAGGTTAAAGCGCAGCATCAGATGCCTCCGGGTGCTTCCATTGTGGTGAGTGTTGGGGCGAAGGTTGGTGTCGGCGAAGTGTTGGCACGCATTCCGCAGGAAAGCTCCAAGACCCGTGACATCACCGGCGGTCTGCCGAGGGTTGCAGAACTCTTTGAAGCCAGAAAGGCGAAAGAGCCGGCGATTCTCGCGGTGGCCACGGGGGTCATCTCATTTGGGAAAGAGGTAAAAACCAAGACCCGACTCGAGATCACGGATGACTCGGGTGAACTGCATGAGATGTCAATCCCGAAAGATCGTCACATCAGCGTGTTTGACGGCGAGACTGTAGAGAAAGGTGATGCAATTGTGGAGGGCCCCCTTGCCGCGGCAGACGTGCTGGAACTGCGTGGACTCGTGGCCCTGACCGACTACATCGTGAGCGAGGTCCAGGATGTGTATCGCCTCCAGGGCGTAAAGATCAATGACAAGCACATTGAGGTCATTATCCGACAGATGATCCGTCGGGTACGCATCGTGAAGTCCGGCGACACCCGATACCTGGAATCTGACCAGGTGGAGCGTTCGGCCCTGCTCGATCAGAATGATGCGCTGGTAGCTGAGGGAAAAACCCCTGCGACCTTTGCGCCTGTCCTGCTCGGGATTACGAAGGCTTCGCTAAGTACGGATTCCTTTATCTCCGCCGCGTCGTTCCAGGAGACCACCCGGGTCCTGACTGAAGCCTCCATGCAAGGCAAGGTCGACCACCTGAGAGGGCTCAAGGAGAACGTGATCGTGGGACGTTTGATCCCGGCCGGAACCGGACTGGCACATCATGAGGAACGTAGGCGTCGTAGACAAGAGAAAGCTAAGGGGGACGGGGAGATCGAAGAGCTGGGAATCCTGGAAAATCTGACAGAGGAAAATAGTTCTTCGCCGGCGGAGGTTGCATAGGAATGATGCCTGAGACGGTAGCAAAACACGAGAAAAACAGACCAATGTTGACAAAATTCGTGGTTCTGCATAGAATCGCCGCCCTTTCCGGGGTTCAGTGTAGCCGGCATCGGCGGACTGACTTCGGAGCCAAATTTTAACGAAAACTAAGCAATGCCGACGATCAACCAACTTGTCAGAAAGCCCCGGACGCGTCAGACGCAAAAGTCAAACGTNCCGGCGCTNGCCGCCTGTCCACAGAAGCGCGGCGTGTGCACGCGTGTGTACACCACGACACCNAAGAAGCCGAATTCAGCTCTCCGAAAAGTCGCCAGGGTGCGACTCACCAACGGCTATGAGGTGACAAGTTACATTGGTGGGGAAGGGCATAACCTGCAGGAGCACTCGGTCGTATTGATTCGGGGTGGCAGGGTGAAGGATTTACCCGGTGTGCGATACCACACCGTTCGGGGAACGCTGGATACGTCCGGTGTGGGGGAACGGCGACAAGGTCGTTCGAAGTACGGCGCAAAGCGACCTAAGTCGTAGCGGGCTTAATCAAACGGGATTGCTCCGGGTCCTCTAGAGAGGCGNCGGAGTTGCTGAAACCGTAAAACAGGCCGGAGTAGCTGACCGGCCACGGTGACAAAGCTGATCTTGCGAAAAAGATTGGCACAGAAGTCGCGAAGGGGGCATCACGCCGCTAGCGACAAAAAGCTGTCTCACCGGATCGATTTAAACCGGGGGCCATTGGCCGCTGGTAGNGACGCTTTGCGTCGCCGGCCAAAGCTATGGGTCTGGCCACAGGGTTATCCGGATACGGAGACGTGAGAAGATGTCTCCGCAACCGGTAATCAGTTACTGAACAGATGAAGGAAGAGTTTTAGAAATGCCAAGACGTCGCGAAGTTCCGAAAAGGACGATACTGCCGGATCCAAAGTTTGGTGACCAGACGATTGCCAAATTCATCAATGTAATGATGCAGGATGGCAAGAAGTCTATAGCCGAGCGGGTATTGTATGGCGCTCTGGACGCGATCGAGACCCGGGGCTCGTCCGAGCCGATCGAAGTGTTTTATCAGGCCCTTGAGAATGTGCGCCCGGTAGTTGAGGTCAAGAGTCGCCGAGTGGGCGGCGCAACTTACCAGGTCCCCGTTGAGGTANGGCCAAGTCGGCGCAACGCGCTTGCTATGCGCTGGTTGGTCGATGCGGCAAGAAAGCGTAATGAGAAATCCATGACCGANCGTCTGGCGGGCGAGCTTATGGACGCGGCGGACAAGCGCGGCGGTGCGGCGCGAAAGAAAGACGACGTCCATCGGATGGCGGAAGCCAACAAAGCGTTCTCGCATTTTAGGTTCTGACCCCCAAGGCAACTCTCCAACCCATCGCGAACTATCCACGGAATCATCAAAGTGCCTCGACAAACACCCCTTGAGCGTTATCGNAATATCGGCATCATGGCCCATATCGATGCCGGGAAAACGACCACTACTGAGCGTATCCTGTTCTATACCGGNATCTCACACAAGATTGGTGAGGTGCATGACGGCAATGCAGTTATGGACTGGATGGAGCAGGAACANGAGCGGGGCATCACNATTACCTCNGCCGCGACCACCTGTTTCTGGAGTGGGATGGATCAGAGCTATGACGAGCATCGAATNAACATTATCGATACTCCCGGCCACGTGGACTTTACAATTGAGGTGGAACGNTCCCTCCGGGTCCTCGATGGCGCCGTTGGCGTCTTCTGTGCGGTTGGTGGTGTTGAGCCGCAGTCAGAGACTGTGTGGCGCCAGGCCGACAAGTACAGTGTGCCGCGTATGGCCTTCATCAATAAGATGGATCGCACGGGCGCAGATTTCTTCCGTGTAGTTGAGCAGATCAAAAGTCGCCTCGGATCCAATGCCGTCACCCTGCAAGTGCCAATNGGCGCTGAAGATCAGTTCGAAGGGGTTGTCGACCTTATTAAGATGAAAGCTATCTACTGGGATGAGGAGACNCGCGGTACAAAGTTTGAAGAACGNGAGATNCCGGNAGATNTNCAGGACCGCTGCAATGANCTTCGGGAGCAGTTGCTTGAAGCTGCAGCCGAGGCTGATGAAGACCTTATGGAAAAGTACCTCGACGAAGGTGATCTTTCAAACGAAGAGATGAAAGCATCTCTTCGGCGAAGGACGCTCGCCAACGAAGTGGTGCTGGTAACCTGCGGGTCTGCGTTCAAGAACAAGGGTGTCCAGGCAATGCTGGATGCTGTNCTTGATTTCATGCCGAACCCAACCGANGTNCCNGCGATCAGCGGCGTNCTTGAAGATGAAACCACGGAGGAAGAGCGGCCAGCATCGGACGATGCACCGTTTGCAGCACTTGGCTTCAAGATCATGACTGATCCCTTTGTGGGACAGTTGGTTTTCTTCCGGGTTTATTCAGGAGTCGTAAAATCCGGNGACAGTATCTATAACCCCGTCAAGGGCAAGAAAGAGCGNATCGGGCGCATCCTTCAGATGCACGCTAACTCCCGCGAGGAGCTTAAAGAAGTGCGTGCCGGCGATATTGCAGCAGCAGTGGGGCTGAAGGCCATCACCACCGGTGACACGCTCTGTGATCCCAACAAGATAATCACACTCGAGCGCATGGAGTTTCCTGAGCCTGTGATTTCCCAGGCGGTCGAGCCCAAGACCAAGAGTGACCAGGAAAAATTAGGTGTCGCACTCGGCAAACTCGCGCAGGAGGATCCGTCCTTCCGCGTACACACCGACGAGGAATCGGGGCAGACCATTATTTCCGGAATGGGGGAACTGCATCTGGAAATCATCATCGATCGCCTCAAACGTGAGTTCAGTGTCGACGCAAACGTGGGTAAACCACAGGTNGCCTATCGTGAGACCTTGAATGCGACAGTCGAACAGGAGCACAAGTACTCCAAACAGACCGGTGGGCGNGGACAGTACGGTCATGTGTATTTACGAATCGAGCCACAGGAGCGCGGTGAAGGGTTTGAGTTTGTCGATAAGATCAAAGGCGGTGTGGTACCTCGAGAATACATCCCGGCGGTCGAAAAAGGCGTCGTCGAAGCTATGGAATCCGGNATCGTGGCAGGTTATCCCGTCATCGATCTGAAAATCACGTTGTACGACGGCTCTTATCACGAGGTGGATTCGTCAGAGCATGCCTTCCGCGCGGCGGCCATCCAGGCATTCCGTGCCGCAAGCGCTAAAGCCAAGCCAGTGCTGCTTGAGCCGATCATGCGCGTCGAAGTCGTGACCCCGGAGGAGTACATGGGTGGCGTGACCGGCGATCTAAATTCACGCCGGGGAATGATTTCCGAAATGGAGGACGTCCCGTCCGGCAAGATTGTCCGCGCAGAGGTCCCGCTTTCCGAGATGTTCGGTTACGCCACTTCCCTGCGTTCGGCATCACAGGGTCGTGCAACCTATTCGATGGAGTTCAGTCAATACCTACCTGCACCTTCAAGCGTCACGGAAGTGATGATGAAGAAGGCCAGTTAACCACGCACTGTTGAGGAAATCAGAAAGTGTCGAAAGAGAAATTCGAGCGGAGTAAACCGCATGTGAACGTTGGCACCATCGG
>NHDO01000024.1 GCA_002171735.1 Proteobacteria bacterium TMED61
CAAGGTATCGGCGAATCTCGGTACCACGCAGGAGCAGTACATCAAAACCTTTTTCCCCAATGCGACGCATGTGGTGGTCGAGTCGCCGGCAAGAGACTGGCAGGATGTGCTGGCCGGGCGTTCAGATGCCAGTATCACTTCAAATATCGAGGCGCACAAACTTGTTGAGAAGTATCCTGACCAGATGATGATTGTGCCCGTAGACAAGGCCAAGGCGAGGACACCGCTTGCGGTCTTGTTGCCGCAGGGTGATCAGGTTTGGATCAACTATGTGAACCACTGGATCTCGCTACAGCAGGCCCGAGGCTTTTTTGACGGCCTCAAGAAAAAGTGGGGGCTGTAATCGGCTTTGGATCATGAGACCAACAAAAAAGGCCCGCTCTGACGGGCCTTTTTTGTTTTTACAATAACTCCTCTTATGAAACTGATGGTCACCACGCGGCAAGGCTGAGTCTGTTGAACCTTAAAACCATAAGCAGCCAGGAAGTCGCCGACTACCTGAAGTCCTGCACAGGGGTCGTCCTGCCAACCGGCTCCCTTGAGCAGCATGGTCCGGTGGGTCTTATTGGTACTGACGCGATTTGTGTGGAGGCAATTGCCCAAAGCGCCTCAGAACAAAGCAGTATGCTCGTGGCGCCCGTGCTGAGCTATGCACCGGCACAGTTCAATCTCGGATTTGCAGGTACGATTTCACTTTCGGCCGAGACTTTTGCCAAAGTATTTACGGAAATTACCACCTCTCTAATGCGAAGCGGTTTTAACCGGATTTATGTCCTTAACGGCCACGGCGCCAATCTCGCACCGCTCAAAAGTGCTGTGCACGATCTTTATCTCAAACTGGATGATGCCTCCCCCACAGTGAAGATTCGTAACTGGTGGGACTTTCCACAGGTCAACGCCCTAAGGCAACAACTTTATGGCGACTGGGAGGGTTTGCACGGTACCCCCTCAGAAGTAGCAATCACGCAGGATGCGGTGCGCACTATCACGCGGGCGAGCGCTAGCCCGCCACAGCAACTTTCAGTCGAGGAGCTTCGCGAGGCGGCGGGTGACTACCATGGACCCGCAAGCCAACACAGGAAGACATTTGCCGATGGCAGGGTAGGGTCGTATTCAGAGCTTGCCGAACCGGAGCACGGGGCTCGGCTGGTTGAGGTAGCGGCCAACGCTTTGGTCGAGGAATTCCGGGCCTTTGTGTCAGACTAGGAGGTAGGGGTGCGCGTGGTTTGAGTATCTTGCCGGGTTAGTGTTCTTCTGTCTGCATCTTCCTTTCTAGCCATCGGACTCCGGCCGAAACGATCAGGATCAGCACCAGGTATTCAAGGATGAGAAAGGTATAGATCTCAAGCGGACGGTATTCAGTCACGACCAGTTCGTTGGCGCGGCGGGTCAGTTCTTGCATCCCGATAACTGAAGCCAGAGACGACATCTTNAGCATATAGACAAACTGGTTGCCGAGCGGCGGCAAAATGACCTTGATCGCCTGGGGAAGAATTATGAGGCGCATTTTCTGNCTGTATTTAAGGCCCANTGCATCTGCCGCTTCGATTTGCCCCCGCTGAACGGACTGAATTCCCGCCCGAAAAATTTCAGCCTGAAAGGCAGAGTCAGAAATACCTAGGGCTAGCACGCTCGCTAGAAAGATGCTGACACTCATCCCGGCAACCTGNGGAAGGCCGTAATACACCCANAGGATCAAGACGAGAAGTGGGACTGCCCGAACCAGTTCGACATAGGTCACNTTGATNGCCTGNGCCGTGCGGTTTGCNGCAATCCCTGGNAGGGCGATCAGAAAACCCAGCACCATCGCCAGCNCNATGGAAACTACGGAGAGGATGATNGTGTCCTTTAATCCGCCAAGCAGAAACTGGATGTTTGTCATTCCTTGCGAGGTGCTGGGAGAAACTACGTACCATCCCCAGTTGCCGTTTCCACCAGACCCGGCGCAGCCGGCAACCAGCATTAGGGCGGCGAGNATCAGCAGTGCTCGTAAAACGATACTCATATGGGGTCGGTCTTGCGCGGGCGGTTAACGGGCATGACAATACCCGGAGTCGTGAGAAGGGGATTATATCCAGTTCAATCCGATCTTATCGGGAAACCCCACCAACAGAATGGGGAACTGGTTCGATATAATTCCTAAACTAAGAAAACTTAATCCATTGCCGAGTCAAGGCGTCCTCTATATGGNATCTATTGCTGATTTCATCGATCTCGATCGTTACCCCCTGGACAACCTGGATTCACCTTCCGGCCGCATACTGGTTAAGGATTGCCGACAGATGATGCGCGAGCACGCCATCTGCGCTTTGAAAGGGTTTCTTCGTCCCGCTATCGTTCGGACACTTTCGAATGAAGTGACAAGTCTTGAAGACGCTATGCGAAGAGTAGATTTTCAGGCAACTCCTTATGGCTGGCTGAAGAATTCGGGATTTCCCGAAGACCACCCCAGAAGCCGTCTTTTCCATCGCCGTTGTGGCGTACTGACAGCTGATCAACTGAAGCCAAAGGGCCCCTGTACCCAGTTGTTTCAGTTTGCGGAGTTGACAGAATTTGTGCGCCGGCTTTTGGGTTACGAAAGCCTTTTTAATTCGGCTTGCCCCAACATTTCGGTCAGGCTCAANATCATGCAGCAGGGAGATGAATTTGGCTGGCATTACGATACTAACGATGGCGCGGTCTCACTGGTGCTGCAAGACGCGCAAGAGGGCGGCGCCTTCGAATACGCCCCTTTGATCCGCAGTGAGGAAGATGAAAACTACGACCGGGTCAGTCGTATTTTTTCAGGCCGTACATCGCCAGTGGTTGCAGATGCTCCGGCAGGTACTTTTATACTTTTCATGGGTAGACGTTCACTGCATCGGGTGGCCTCGGTGGGTCAGACACAACAATCCCGTCAGACCCTACTCTTCAGTTATGACCGAAAGCCCGGCATGGTTTTCCCGGAGAAAATCCGCAAAAGACTGCTTGAACCTTCGCCCGAACCCTTCGTTGGTCAGTAGGAGCAGACTTTCGCGCTCAGTTTAGGCGGGCGACAGTTTTGAAGTGATCCATTTTGCAATCGCAGAGCGGTTCTGGTCGACGATTTCCCGAACAGTGTCCGTGTGGTGTAGAGCGTTGCGCCAGTGATGGATCTTTTCAGAACACTTGACCTCAAGATTCATACAGGACGTAAGGTCCTCCATCATGAAGAGCGTCGTGGCGTAAGCGCAGTCCGCTAGGGAAAGCGCTTCACCGCCAAGATATGGCTGGGGGTTGATGAGGCGGTCGAGTCGTTCAAGATGCCCGTTCATGGCATCAACCACCAGAGCGGCCCTGTGTTTCTTTTCGGGGTTGCCAACCAATGGNAAGAGGGATCGAAGGACGGGTTCTAGCCGAGTATCGTGAAAGCGGGTGACCGACTTCAGAAAGGCTCTTTCGAAAGGATCGGCACACCGCATTGCGGGCTCTGGGAAAAGATCTTCCAGCAGTTCTACAATGGCGTCCGAGTCGTGCAGAATCGTGCCGTTGATCTTGATCGCTGGCACAGAGCCTGCGGCCACGAGGCGGCGATAGTCCTCAC
The DNA here is from genome assembly GCA_002171735.1 of Proteobacteria bacterium TMED61. GTDB lineage: Bacteria > Pseudomonadota > Gammaproteobacteria > Arenicellales > UBA868 > UBA868. The sequence continues at coordinate 3,563 of NHDO01000024.1, forward strand.
TTTGGTAAGTGCCCCCCGGGGGTCGCTCTTCGGTGTAGTCCACTGACTTGAGTTCGAGCACGAGCCTGACCCGAGCGCAGTAGGTGCTTTCGGGCACGGCATATAATGTAATAGGCTGAGACAAGATCTGCACAATTTTCAGTGGCGACTACCAGAATATAACAGCGCCTTGATTCAGATCAGGATAAACNAAACNGGAACTGACTACTATGACCGCATGGATCAGGATGATCGAGGATCAGGACGCGAATCCTGAATTGCTTGAGGTGTTGAAACTTGCACGTACCCCTCACGGGACAGTGGATAACGTTATGCGGGTTCACTCGCTTCGGCCAAACACCATGAAAGGCCATGTCGTCCTCTATCGTGCGGCGCTTCANGACGANGCNAATACCCTGCCTATGTGGCTTCAGGAAGTTATTGGATCGTATGTATCGTTGCTGAATCGCTGTGATTATTCGTATTCGAATCATTGGGCCAATGCTAAGCACCTGATGGACGATGACGCTNAAGCTGATGCGGCCGAAAAGTCCCTGCAAAGTCGAAAACCTGAGCACGCTTTCGACGGNAAGGTGCTGGCCTTGCTGCGATACGCTGAGAAGTTGACGTTAAATCCGGGTGATGTNGTACGCGAAGATGTTACTGCGCTTACTGATGCGGGTGTCGATGATGGTGAGGTCCTCGAGGCCAACCAGATCATTGGTTACTTTAACTATGTTAACCGCTGCCTTAATGGATTAGGCGTGACGACGGAAGGTGATATTGTGGGTTATTACAGCTCCAGTGATNCATCATGAGTCAGGGCGCCCTATCCCACGGTGATGTCGTCAGTCCGCTTAACCGCGGGCTTTCGAATATGCTGGAGNATGCGATCCAGGTTCANCCNGGTGTCAAGGTNCTCGTCGCTTANGAGGATGCCTCGCTTGGTTGGTATGACGAGGAACTTAAAGATCGGGTGATTGAGTATTGTCGCGTCACGCTTGGCGTTGAGGTCGATTCAGTCGAGGTTGGACTTCCTGCGAACACGCCATCTGCGCCTTTGGAGGCGCGGCTTCAGGCGCAAACGTTCGACTGGGTGATTTTTCTTGCCCGCCTGGGTGATCAGGGACGCTTTGATGAAGACCACGACGGTCCGCGTAAGCTCATGGTCTATACGCGCCGGGTCTCGCAGCTTGAGAGCACTTTTGGTACGGTATCGCAGGCAGCGATGCTTTCGCTCAAGTCGGTTGTCGACGGACTCATTGCAGGAGCGAAGACGACGACCATCACCTGTCCGTACGGCACCGAACTGACCGGGGGGCACAATGGCGAGATTTCCCAGTCAGATCCAAACGCGGAGCAGGATGAAGGCGCTGCGAGCAAGGATGTTACGGTGGTCAGGTTTCCAGCTGCCGTCAGCACGCCGGTATCGGCCAAGGCCTTCTCAGGCCAGGTGGTTCTGAGGTACGGGCTGACGTCGACCGGATCCAGGGTCTATGACCCACCCAATCTTCCCATTGCAGAGCCCGTCACGGCGCACGTCGTTAATGGTCGGATTGACCGATTTGAAGGTCGGGACCAGGATGTTCAGGGGGTTCGGGAGCACTACGTGAGAGTGGCAAGCCGCTTTGGTATTGAACCCATGATCGTGGATTCATGGCATCAGGGACTGCATCCGGGAACCGATGCGAGACCTGATCCAGCCGATGACCTATGTCTTTGGTCCGAGACCCTGTTTACGAGTCCGCAATATCTGCATTTTCATACCTGCGGGGAGTATCCACCGGGGGAGATCTGTTGGATGGTGGAGTCTCCGACGCTAACCCTGGATGGCCGAAAACTTTATGAAGATGGCCGGATTCGGGTAGATGCCTTTGAAGAGTTTAGTTCCTGCTTTGATCAGCATCCGGAACTGCGCGGGCTTTTTAACGCCTAGGGTCTAAAGTTTTGCATAGGCGGCACTTTAACCTCAACGTCGTTTTGGGTTAGACCGGAAGTTTCGAGTAGATATTGAGATATTTCAGGCAGATGACTCTAAGGCACGAGGCTAGATTTTTATCGTTGGCGACCAGGCACTGGTCCGCAATTTCCTGAATTACTCCATTGACGCTCGTCTTGTGATCATGAGCGATTTCGTCGAGCACATTCCAGAACGCCCGCTCCAGGCGTAGCGTCGTAGACTGTCCGTGAATACGAAGACTACGTTTTTCGGGGATAAATTCGTTGATCTGCTCCGTGGTGCAGGCATTAAACATATGCGCCAGTGCACTGTCTGATTCGATAAAGATCGCCACAACTCATTCCTCGTACTGTGTAAGCAATAAATACCACCTGCTGCGGATAATTATAGCGATCATCACTTGAGACGCTACTGTCTTTATTTTAAGAAAGAAACTCATCGTAGATGGACTTGTTTAGAAAAACGCTTGATCCGGTCATTGCCTTATCAGCGATCGCTGTGCTGGATATTTTTCTGTTTCTTATCGTCGGCGCATGGACGGTCGGCGGCGGCGAGACCATGATGACAGGACTCATTGCCCAGTTTTTTCTCGGGGAGGCGATCGACCGCATTCCGTTTTGGCACGAGGTATTCAAACCGGACGCGGGGTATTGGAAGATTTACATTTCCTTGGGCATGCTTTTTGGTGCCATTGTAGGAGCCGTAGCCAGCAAAGAGTTTTTCTGGCGTTTTCCGAAGCGTCTCTCGGAGTGGGTCATGATCACAGTCGGGGGCCTGCTGATGGGTATCGGAATTCGACTGGCTTTTGTATGCAACGTCAGTACTTTCTTTGGGCTGACCCCGGAACTTAATCTTGGCGGGTATCTTGCGATGAGCGGAATTCTCGCCGGAGCCTGGTTTGGATCCCTTATCTATAAGCGTGTACTGGAGGGGGGGTAATGACGCCGCTCGCGGAATGTCTGGTAGCGTTTGTTTTTGGCTCGGTGGTGGGATTGCTGGTTCAGCGGTCGCGGTTTTGCAATACGGCAGCGCTTCGTGACGCGATGCTCTTCAAGACGTTTCGCAATACCAAGGCGCTGCTAGTTGCGATGATGATCCTGACTATAGGATTTACCGCCTTTATTTCTATAGGCGCGGGCAACCCCATGCGCTTTGATGTCGGGATCAACCAGATTTTGGGACTCTTTTTATTCGGTACGGGCATGGTACTTGCCGGTGCCTGTACGGTGTCAACATGGGTCAAGGCAGGCGAGGGAAATTTTGGCGCCATATGGGCGCTCATCTTTACCTTCGTGGGTATGTTTCTCTTTTCCCTGATCTGGTCGTACATCTACTGGCCACCCGCACCCTCGGCCATGACGGGAGAGTTGTCCATAGAGCGTTTGCAGTTCGGCTTTTCGAACGCGGAGACGCTACAGGAAAAAACCGGTATCCCTGCGATCTTCTTTGGCATCATCCAGGCCGCGGTTCTGTATGGGCTGTACCGAGCGATCAAACGCCGCGAAGCCGCATCGGCTGGCGCAAACTGAATCTGTGAATAGCCAAGAAAGTTCTTGAAAAAAGACAGGGATTGAGGATTGACCGATGGGATTATTTGGTAAGAAAAAAGAATCAAAAAATAAAGACGTCGAGGGCGGCGCGCCAGTTCAGTTGAGTGACGGATCGGAGGTGTTGTTGTCATCTATTGTTGATTGCATTGGAGATTCCTGCCCGCGCCCGCAGATCATGACGCGAAAAGCCATCGGCTCGGCCGGTTCGGGCGATGTGATTGGCGTGCTGATCGACAATCCGACCTCGATGGAGGCTATTCCGCCTATGTGCCCCGAAATCGGCGCAACGCATCTGGAAACACTGCGCCAGGATCGCGGATGGCAGGTTTTGGTGCGAAAGGATTAAGGAGGCCTCAGTGAGGAGTGCAATGCTTGGCAGCGCAATGCCCCGGGTACAGTATCTCAACGGGGATGCGTCCCAATGATCGCGGGGCGTCAGTTCGCGGTTCTGGTGCTGGTGATTGTGCTGGGCGGGGCGGCGGCCTTTACGAATCTTGTCAGTACCTCCCCTCAAAGCCTTCGATTCAGCCAGAACGGCGCACCGTTTTATGCACACAGTATTCAGCATCCCGAATCGGGCGAATGCCTTTCGACCCGTGAACTGATTCGACATTTCTTGAACTGACTATGGACATTCTCCTCATCATTCATTTTTGCGCTTTCGTGGCCGCGTTTTATTTTCTTGGCCTGTCGATTCTCGGGCGGATGTTTAAATGAATAGAGCCGGGCTTATATTTTGTGCCGCAGCCTTGCTGCTTTCTGTTGCCGTGATGATGGCGATGCTGCCCTCAGCGATGGTGCCTGTGTCAGTCGCCGCGGAAGCTGCCAAATGTAAGACCCTTGAAGACGATATTGAGGTTGAACTTTCAGGGGTCCTGGAGGGGGTCAGTATGTATGACCTCTTGAGCCACTATCTTGAAAACCCACCTAGTGCGCAGATGGGAGCTTCAGCCCGGGTGCGCCAGTTTGGCGGTTGTTAGTTCGACGATGAGGTTTGTTTCCAAAGTGAGAGAGCGATTCCTTGATAGTTCTCCGGTGGCGCGTGCGGCCCTTATGGTGTTGGCAGTGCTGACAGGAGGAAATTCAGCGTTTGCGGGTGAATTGATTCCGGTTGTTGCATCCTTGCAGCTTCATCGAGAGGCAGTCGTCGTTGATGCTCGCCCAGGCCCTGAGTGTCTTAAAGCAACGATTCCCGGAGCGCTTTGCCTATCTCTGGACAACGTTCTGAATGTCAAAGGGCGTCTTGCCAACATCAGGGATATTCGCTGGCTGCTCGGGAGTTTTGGTTTGTCAGGAAACGAGTATGTCGTCATCTTTGCTGATGAAGCAGCGCGCCGGGACGGGATGGCTACAGTTCTTTATCTCGCCGGACAGGCCCGGGTCAGTCGACTGGAGGAAGGCGTTGCGGTGGAACTTGTTGGTCGTGGCCGGTCTGGCGCACTCAGCCGCGAGGTATCTTTCTCGCAAAAGGTCCGGATTCGTCATTTGATCCCGGCACCTCTGGGTCGTATGGAAAAGACCGAGCTCGCCGAATTTGTTGCTGAAGTCAACCGTGATGCCTCCGTGTCGTTTTCATGGCCGATGGGGTACCTGTGATGCTGCTGATCACGGTGAGTCGCCCACGCTCGGAATCCGTTTTGAGGAACCTGCTGGGTGCCTGTCGGCGTAAATCGTGCGACGTGTCGGTGTTTTTTACCGGTCGCGGGGTTCAACTCCTTGAAGACAATGAGGTGTTACACGCGCTCGGGGATATCAAGGAGGCGGTCGCCTGTGCAGATTCATGGAAGGCATCCTATCAATTTGATTGTCCTGTGACCTCAGGCAGTCAGACCGATCACAGCCGTCTGATTGGAGAAGCGCAGCACGTGGTGAGTCTATAGATGGTTACGGCCAAAA
>NHDO01000025.1 GCA_002171735.1 Proteobacteria bacterium TMED61
ATCACAGCGTTATAGACACTGAACGACCCGATGGATACCAGAAAAGACCGGTGGACTTTCTCGCAATCCCTCTTCGACTCTTGTCGACACCAGCGCCTAAGACCAAAAAAGATCGTAAAGCCCAGCAATGCCAGGAGAAATACCCCGGTATCCACAAGATGGGATTCCGCGAAATGGGAATGCAGTACCGCTCCGATAGAGTCTTTGCTCTCGATCAAGCCGGGAAGCATATGAAGAAACACAAACGCAGCAGCAAATCCCCCGCTGAACGAGGCGAATCCTGGCCGCGCCATCAGGGATACACCTCGGAGCCATGGTGCCGCTAGATGCAGCAGAACTAGCAGAGCCGTGAACGCTGCAGAGTAGATCAGGATGTCGTCGTCCATCGTCACCGTTCGTCGACCACGGCTAAAGAAAGAGGGTTAAAAAACCACCCCGTAAGACTTTCGCGCTTGGCCTTGTGGTTGTCGTCGTGAACCTTATCACCTTGTCAGCAGGATCTCGTAGACGTGCCGCCATCGAGTATGGCCAGCTTCCCAGAAAGCATCTTTGACACAAGGACGTTATATCTTTCGGTCATAATCCCCCCTCCTCTAGACGTCATTGAAAAGGACGTTTATTCTTTCGTATCCAGGAAATACAGAATTATCTTATCAGTATCCCCTAACCCAAAGGAGAACACCATGCAGTCCATTATCAAGCCCGTTATTTCGGTTGTAGCGGGAATATGCCTGGGAATGACAACAGTCCAGGCAGAAACCAGAGTCACCTACAAATCCGCAAAAAGCACTTCATCTTACTATCAGATGGCGGTACAAATTGCCGAGGCTATGAAAAAGGGATCGAACGGCGCCATCATCGTAACCGTAGAAGAAAGCCAGGGGTCGGTACAGAACGTCATGGAATCTGCCGTACGTTCGGGTAACTACGTGTTCACCACACCGCCGGTTCTCGTCAGATTGGCCCAGGGCGGTAAAGCGATGTTCAAAGACAAGAGCAATCCGAAGTTTGATGAAATTCGGGCCCTGTTCCCCATCCCATCCCTGACCATGCATTTCGTCATGCGGGCAGACAGTGGCGTGTCCACCTTCGCCGATCTGGAGGGCAAGACCGTGCTCATCGGCAAAGGATCTTTTGGCGCACGAGAGGGTGCGAAATACCTGAAGTTGTTTGGTCTTGAAGGTAAGGTAAATCTGGCTGACGTCGAGCTCAACAACGCAGTACCGGCGTTAAAAAACAAGCAGATCGATGGTTTCGTTACCGCAGGATCTTATCCTGCTCCCAACGTTATTGAAGCGGCCGCTAGTACGGGCGTGACTGTCCTCTCGTTGTCTGACGAACAGATTGCCAAAACGAAACGCACCCGACTCGTGATTCCCGCCGGCACTTATGCCGGTGTTGATCATGAAATCATGACCACGTCTTTGCCCGTGGTAGCGCATACCACCACCAGCATGGATGATGAAACCGCTTATCAGTTGACCAAGACTTACTGGGAGCAAAAATCCGATATGGGTGCAGCGGCTGCCTGGTGGAACGGTGTTTCAGGCACTCTTCTGGAGAACATCTACGGCAAGGTTCATCCAGGCGCTAAACGCTACTACCAGGAAGCAGGCATGGGCCTGCCTGCCGGCAGTTAATCGAGTTAACCTCCGCCCCGAATCTGGGGCGGAGGTTTTGCAACATAGGCTGGGTTTTGCACCTTAAGCCTTGGCCAAACTTGCGCGTGCCCTTGCATGCGCCTCGTCCCTAGTATGTCGCTTTCAAGAAGCCTGTGGATCATCCTGGGCGCCACTTCGATCGTATTCCATATCGCGCTCATCTTCAGCGGGCTGGTACCTAATCTGGTCAGCCGTCCACTACATATGGCACTGGCTTTGCCCTGGATTTTTATATTCGCCGCGCAAGGCAGGGCTGGGCGTGCGAGCGGCGCACTCCTGGCCGCTGTCGGAGTCGCATGCTGCCTCTATATCGTAGTCAACCAATCTGTGTTGTCCGATCAGTACGGCTATTTAAGCGGTTCATTGCAAACAGCAGTAGCGATTACGCTGCTTTTGATTGTTCTTGAGATGGCACGTAGAGCGATCAGTTGGCCTCTACCGCTGGTGGCAGCGCTCGCACTGGTCTACGGGATCTGGGGGCAGCACCTACCCGGTGAGTTTGGTCACCCAGGGCTTCCTCTACAGAGTTTTCTCGGCACCCTCACCATTGCCGAAGGAGGAATTTGGGGGAAACTCACTGGCATTTCCGTCAGTATCGTCGCGATTTTTGTAATCTTTGGCGCAGTCCTCAATGCGGGTGAGGCCGGACAAGGATTCATGAATTTGGCAACTGCTGCAGCCGGCCGTCTAAAAGGAGGCGCTGCTAAGGTCTCGGTTCTTTCCTCTGCCCTTTTCGGCTCCATCTCCGGCTCGGCCTCGGCGAACGTCGCCTCAACGGGCGCCATCACCATGCCGGCAATGACTCGTCTTGGTTATCCAAAACGCCTCGCCGGCGCAGTCGAGGCCGTCGCATCCTCAGGCGGTCAGATCATGCCTCCGCTTATGGGGGCAGGCGCATTTGTCATGGTAGAACTCACCGGCGTCCCCTACACCGGCATCATGGCGGCAGCGCTGTTGCCCGCCCTGCTCTATTTCATAACCGTCTGGGCCGGAATTAACGCATATGCCCGCCGGTACGACCTTGGCGCTCTCGGCAAAGACGATCAACCGAACTTTAGGGTTGTAGTGATTACGACCCTGTTCTTTTTAGTACCCTTTACAATTTTGCTGGAGCGCATGCTGGTGGGAGGCTATACACCTCAATATGCAGCCTGTGTTGCTATCGTCTCCGCCTTCGTCCTGTTGAGTTTTGACAAGCGACTCAGCTTCTCTCTTCATCGAACACTCAAACGCCTGGAGAATGCCTGTATTAATTCCGGCACTCAGATCGCTACGATTGCATCGATCATTCTCTGTGCCAGTATTGTGATTGGCGTCCTCGCGCAAACGGGGCTCGGCATCAAGATAACGTCGTTGATCATATCGGTGTCTGGTGATCAGTTATGGCCCGCGTTGCTTCTTACTGCACTGGCCTGCCTGTTGCTCGGGATGGAAGTGCCCACGACAGCCGCATACATAATATGCGTATCGGTAGCTGGTCCCGCATTACAGAATCTTGGTCTGGACCTGCTGACCACACATCTCTTTGTCTTCTGGTTTGCCTTGCTGTCAACGATAACCCCACCAGTGTGCGGCGCAGTGTTTATCGCCGCCGGTATGGTCAATGAAAACTGGCTAAAGGTTGCCGTCAGCGCAATGGCGCTCGGGATTGGCCTCTATCTAGTGCCTTTGGGCATGGTCGCTAATCCAGACCTGATAGCCTTGGAACATGCTCCCGGCAAGGCGCTGCTCGCCGCGACAAAGATCGGCTTCAGTTTGTCAGCAATATCCTATGGGGTGATCGCGCCACTCGCTACATGGATTCGTTTTCTGCTCATCGGTTGTGGGTTCTGGTTACTCCTAACCTGAACCTCTTTTCTACTAGCAGTTGAGATCACTGACGGCACCATCGGGCATTACGGTCCGACAAAAGATGGCTTCTGATAGGTTCCGTGATTGGGGCAGCAAAGCCCCTGAGAGATTTGCATTCGTGAAGTCTGCCTGGTAGAGATCTGCCCAAGTAAAATTCGCGAACCTCAGATCTGCTCCGATCAGTTTTGCATACCTAAGCTCTGTCCGCATAAAGTTGGCCCTACGGAGATTTGCACCGTTTAGTTCAGCATGCGCTAACGCCTTGTAGCTGAGATCTGTATCCGGGAGCTCACAATTCAGACAACTTCCCGTTCTAGCGAGTTGCAGCCGTTCCGGCAGGTACGGCACTGGAACATCCCATTGATGCGCCGCCGCCTGATCATTGTGCAAAAAGGCTAAATTCGAGAGAAAAGTAATGGCAACAATTACCGTCAAGCGGATCATGTCATGAGCTTTATAGATGGTTTTATCGTGAAACCTTATCATCCATGTCCGGGGCAGGAGCATCAAATCTTCACAAGCCACTTTATTTATCTAGATGACTGAACTGTCTCACCCCCAACGAATAAGATGCATGATCGCCCTCATCGCTGCGTTGGCAGTGGTGTCGATCACCAGTTCCCTGAATTGGCCAATCCTGGCCGAATCTTTGCGCAATCAGGGCTATATTGAATCCATGATTGGTATCAATGCTGCCGCACAGTTCGCCGGTATCATTGTGGTCGCACTCGCTGCCCCACGAATTATCCCGGCCCTGGGATTTTTCAAGGCAATTCTGCTTGGTCTTGTGATTGTTGCCGTTACCTTAATAGCGCTGCCAACCTTTCGCGGTTTTGAGACCTGGCTCGTGATCCGCTTCCTTCTGGGTGTCGGAAACTCACTGCTATTTACCGCAGGAGATACCTGGATAAACCAGATCGTGGAGGACAGGGTCCGAGGGCGCTGGATGGGGATCTATGTCACGGTGGGTATGGCCGGCTGGGCCGTCGGTCCAGTGCTTGGCGCCTATCTTGACCCGGATAGTTTTTGGCCATTCCTGTGGGGTCTAGTTGCAGTGGTAATCGCCGCCTGTTTTCTGCTGCCCGCCCGCAAGCTCGATATCCGGTTGAGTGTCGGTGAACAGCGGATCGCTCTGGGCCTCGCAACAGTTTTTCTTGCCGCACCCACCGTGTTGCTGTCATCTGCCATGTTTGGCATTGTGGAAGGCGCGATGCAGTCTTTTGCACACCTTTACACTATGGACGTCCTCGGAGCACAGTTTCGTCAGACAGGGTATGCCGTTATCTGGGTTGGCGCGGTGGCAGCGATTTTCTTCCAGTACCCCATTGGCTGGCTGGCCGATAAGTTCAACCGCCACTGGCTGCTGATTTTGTGCGTCCTGGTGCTGATGCTTTGCGTCCTGCTGTTTCCGCTACTCATAACAAGCGGCCGCGAGGCCTGGTGGCAGCCACAAGCCCTCGCGTTATGGACCGTCGTCAGTATCTGGGGGGGCGCGATGGGTGGAATTTTTACCGTGGGTATTACGCTGCTGGGCCAGCGCTTTCGAGATGTAGAACTGGTTTCTGCAAATGCCGTCTTTTCGGTGTTGTTTGGTGTCGGCGGCCTGCTGGGGCCCTTCCTAACAGGCGCCGCGATGACGACAATCGGGCCGGCGGGCTTCCCTCTGTCACTACTTGGGGCAGTGGCGCTTTACGCCGTGTTTGCGATCTATCGGCAGCTTGCCCGCAATTAAGATGATGCGGTCAGTCACTCACTTTCTGGTGATTTCTTTAGTCCCTGAAACTTAAGACGCTGCCTCTGTCCTTCTTTTTTTCGCTGAGCGGTTATGGCATCCAAAAGATCGGCCTGCTCTTGGATTGTGCAGAGTTGTTCTGTAAGACCAATCTCCTTATCCTCGGCGACCAGTGCATCTGAAGGCTGTTTTTGAACGATCATGGCCTTGCAGCCCCTAACCATCACTTTCGAGGAAGGCTGATCCAAAGTATCTGCGCTTGTGGCCAGCACCGTTACCAAGGCCATCACTGGAAGAAGAACTTTTAGCCCTGATGGGATCATCTCTGAACCGCGTAATAAACGTGGACAAGTTTCGAACGCTAGTAGCTTATCAAGACTACAATGCCGAAAACGAATAAGCGGATCTTACATAAGTCAATGCAGCACTCATTTGAAGCGGTATGACTGACATTGTCGATCTCGATCGCTACCCACTGAACAAGCTTGAAGGCTTAGAGGGTCAAGGGTTGATCCACGATTGCCAGAAAGCGCTTAGTCGTGATGGCACGTTTAATCTTCCCGGACTCATCCGGCCCAAGATGCTTGAGCAGATGGTCAATAAGATACTCCCCGTCATCCAGTCCAGTTCATTTACGCATCGACGCCGCCACAACGTATATTTTCTTCCAGACATTGAGGGGCTTGAGCCCGAGCACCCAGCCCTGACGGAGTTTGAAACTGCTAACCATACCGTATGCGCCGATCAGATTCCGGACTCAGCCCTAATCAAACTTTATCTGTGGCCACCGCTGGCTGATTTTCTGGCAGCGGTAATGCAAAAACCCGCACTTTATCCAATGGATGACCCTCTGGCATGTCTCAACGTGATGGCTTACCGCAGCGGAGAGGCCCTCAACTGGCACTTCGATCGATCTGAATTCACGACAACACTGTTACTGCAAGCGCCTTATTCGGGCGGCAACTTTGAATACCGGACCGGGCTACGAAGCGATCAAGACCCCAACTACGAACGTGTGGGCGCATTCCTGCAGCACAGGAATCCAGATCGAACAGAATTGGCTGTCGAACCGGGTACGCTAAACGTGTTCCGCGGCAAGAATACGCTCCACCGTGTAACTCAGGTCGAGGGGTCACGTGACCGGATTATTTCGGTGCTCTCTTACTATCAATACAAAGGTGCGCGCTTTAGCGACGAAGAAAACCTCGGCTTCTACGGTCGAAAAGCAGACTAATAGTCGAAAGTGCCCATCCGAGAGCGCTAAAGAGTGATAACCTGATCCGGCATATTCGATGCAAGCCCCTCATAGCGATTAGGAAAGCATCCAATCACGGCGCCATCGACAAGTTTGTTTTCAATCTCTCGCTCGTAACAGCACTGATCACAGCCCATCAGTAGAATCTTCTGCTCGCGCGCAACAATAGCGAGGCGTTCGCCCAGGGGGTCACCTTTTACGAGAACGTAATTGTTATCTTCAAAAAAGAACATCCCCGCCACTTCAGGACCATGGGCTTGCTCTTCAAGTTGTGGCAGGATCATCTTGCCCAATTTGTACGAAACCGTATGTCCCTGGCTGGAAAAAATATATGCGACTTTCATTCTTACTCCATTATTTTTTGTCAAAATTTATCAGCGTTACGGCCTGAGCGCCGCTCCTCAACAAACTTTCACGAATTCACATCCTAAACATCGACGATAACGGCTTTCGAAAAAATAAAAAAGCAAAAAAGATTACCCTTTTACCGAAAGGTCTTTTTTCTAAATGAGGCTATCCTCTTTTCAATTTGTGGATATCTGAAACACTCTGTATCGTGGTCGTTAACAATGCCCAGGGATTGCATAAATGAATAAACGGTCGTCGGCCCTACAAATCTCCAACCTCTCTTCTTGAGATCTCTCGAGATAAGCGTTGAGGTTTCTGTTTTGCCTATATCAGACCGATTATTTTTAGCCTCCAAGACCTCAAAAGACCAAAAATAATGATTCAAGGAGCCATATTCTTTGATTAACTTTTTAGCCTCGTTTGCATTATCAATAACAGCTTCGATTTTTCCTCGATGCCTAACAATGCCCTCATCCTTCAGTAATTTTGCGATTTGAGGTTCTGAAAACCGAGAAACNTTAGGTATATCAAAACCAATAAATGCCTTTCTAAAGTTTTCTCGTTTATTCAGNATGGTTCTCCAACTCAAGCCTGATTGAAAAAGCTCTAAAGACAATTTTTCGAAAACCATGTGATCATTCTCTTCNGGCTTCCCCCAATCTTCATCGTGATAGTCAAAGTAGTCAGANTGGCTAGAGGCCCATTCACATCGTTTTTTTGCGCCCAATNCNGACTCCTNTGATAAACATCAGCATTTATTCGTTGACGACTCCGGTAGGTCTTGCCACCCCGTCTATCACCAACTGGGGTTGAGTACCGACACCAACCAACTCAGGTCGGTTAGCAAGATATTCCCTCACGCCGGCAAGGCCTTCCAAAGTGGACATGAATTCTCTAAGACGCGGGTAGGCCCCAAGTAGCCCTTCATCCAGAAACAGGGCAAGATTCACATGGTGAAAAACGCCAAAATCACAGTAGAACGGNGTCTCACCAAAGAAAAACGGCATATCGGGCTTGGCATTGAGCAGACGCTCAAAATCNGCAAGGCGAGGATGGATTTGCTCTAGCAACTCGCTGTTCNCTGATTCAAATTTCTCACCAACGGCGAAGTTGATCGTCGGATTCAACGGCATAAACATTTCCTGGGATGTTTCGTACAACGCATCCACCTCGCCACGCATCAATGGATCTTCAGGCTGCAAACCCGTTAGTTGCGCCAAAAACCGGGTAATGGCGCCGCTTTGGCAGATTCTGNTGTNGTTATCCACGACCAGCATGGGTAACTGTCGGTAAGCCACTGAGGTTTTGACTTCGCTCCAGGGCTGCCCAAAGTATTCCCAGGCCATCTCATAGGAATACGGAGTACCTGTGTAATGCANCATCAGTTGCGGGGCTTCTGCAAGCGCCCTCATCTTNAAATAGACCANCCGTAAGTTATTCACGCGATACCTCCTGTTTGGCGCAGATTAAAGGACCTTGAGCAGNGTTGAGGCAAACGTCGTAAGTCTACAGTGTCATGAAATTCTTGAAAGAATGTGTGGCGATGAGACTCTACGTCGGCACACTCTCGGTCATCTNACATCGCGGTCATATCAGCTCACTGCCTTGCCATGCTTTAATAGTATTTCTAATTTTTGCCGTTTGTAGTCGTCGTCCCTGNGCCTTCGCCGGAAGNTTAATCTCACGAGCAGGAGCGACACACTAAGCCTTGGAATGGGTGATCTCCATCACATCGCTCCCGGCCAGGCCTTAGTACCATGGCTTTGCACTATGAGTGCTTCTCCTCCTTTTGATTAGCCCGGCGCCTTAAAGGCGTCGGGATTTTCTTGGATTTCTCGCCGCTGAATCATCTCAGTGTTCCGCAAAAACACCTAAACTTGGCTGATGGCATATCGCAAACTGTCCGGCGCCCAAATCTGGCGTCTTTTCTTGATCTCGCTAGCAATCGGCATGGTGGTGGGTATTTATTACCTGCTCTCCCCCTATCAGCAATGCAGAAGAGAAATTCGGATCGAACATCCCAACACTGAAGAGCCAGGCATCATAGATGAATGTTTGGAGCGAACGACCAATTAAGACAAATCCGTTCCCGACACCCTTAAGCATTGATGCTTACAGGAGACGGGTTCTTGAAAGTTACAGTATCCTCAAGCTCCGAGCCATTGAACCACCGAATAGGCCATCCACAGCAAGGCGATCAGAAGACCCGTTATTCTCCAATCCATTAGATTTCTCGTTGACTTAGCCCGCCATATGCCCAGGCTTGCACCCATTTATTTCCCGCGAACGAGTGGAAATTTGTCACAGGTAATGGACGAGCCTTCCGTCAATTCTGGAGCGCGATAACTTGCGAGGCAAGGGATATCGTGGAAACGGATAGCGTCNGACGCCCAGTTGATGGAAAACGCGGCCCGACGTCGATTCAAAGTGTTTCCAGGCGCGCTGTGAAAGGTATAAGAGTCCCAGGCCAGCATATCGCCCGGCTGTAACGCTGTCGTCAGAATGCGGGCAGCCGGATCATCATCGATATCCGGAATCACCGGGCGATCAGACCGGGCATGGCGATAGTTGGTNTCGCCCGCAAAATTTGCTGCCTGGTAGATGCAGGCTTCGCGGTGAGAGCCCGCCCAAAAACGTAATGCCGTTTCCATCGGNATGGGATCNAATGCCGTCCAGCAGTTGATCACACCAACNCCATGNAGCGGGTAATAGGCATGATCCTGATGCCAAGGTGTGTTGGCATTGGCTGTACCGGCTTCTTTAATCAGTAAAAAATCATAAAAGAGGTTCATCGAGTCTGCCCCCAACAGCGAAAATCCAATATCCGGGGACCGGGACTCAATAATCGCCTGACGAAACGCGNCAACCTGCCGCCAGGCCTGGCTGGAAAAAGAAAACCTTCCGCTATCTCCCGATTTCTCGACAATATCGACATCCTCACTCGCGCCTGACAGTGCCTGCTCTATACCCTCCTCCACCAGCGAGAGCCATTCGCCNTCATGCGCTCCACGCAGGCAAACGACACCGTCACTNCGCAATGCCAGGCGGGCGTCATTACCCGGCAGGCTATGCTCAGCGTTAAATTCCTGAATCGGNTCCATAGTNTAATTACGGTTCTGATGCTCAGTCATCTNGAGGNTGATNTTTTCCATCGAAATNGATCTGCTTNCTGTTTTTGAGAATCTGNTCNAAATCATCCAGACAGCGGATGTTGATGGTATTGCGATCCGGACGCATCCTGGGCCTGCCGAATACGTGAATCCCACAGGTGTTACAGAAATAATGGCTCGCCTCTTTGGAGCCGAACTGATAATTCGTAAGGCACTTTCGCCCTGAGGTGATCCTGAAGTGATCATCATCGGCCGAAATATGGATGATTCCTTTTTTGACACATATCGAGCAGTCACAGATCAGCACTTCGTCATAAGTGCCGGTGACCTCAAAAGTTACTTTGCCGCAGTGACAACTCCCGTCATAGCGTTTCATTCTGCTCTTCGTTCTCCACAGACCATACTTACCTTATTGAAACAACCCAGACCATCGATCTCCAACCCAACTATCGTCACGCAATCACTGCTTTGGGTCAAGACTGACCCGATAAATCCAAGGCCATATTTTTTCGTAAGATACAAGTCACGCTTATCTTCATCCCAGGCAATACCGTTAAGGACGCCAATATCCAAAGATGTTGCTTGCGCATCAGCGATCAGCGTTTGACAGTCGATAATAGCGCTCAACGATCCGTTTGCGGGATCAATCACCACGATATATCGGGTCTTCCAGACGTTTGCCCAATTTCTGCCGTCAATAAACTCCAGTTCGTTGAGGTGGAAAACAGGCTTACCAAGATGGTGCACCTTGATCACCCGCTCAACAGAAAAATCTTTTGCACATCGGAAAAAGAGCATGTCTGAGCAATCCGAGGCAATAAGACTTTTTCCGTCTGTCGTCAGTCCCCACCCTTCACGGTCATTCAGCCATACAGGTAATTGCTCTACAGACTCGCCCGAATGATGATAACGGTATACGGGACCTTTCTTCCAAGTAAGTTGATAGAGCACGTTATTCAGTATCGTAATGCCCTCCCCAAACTCATTACGCGCAAGCGCCTTACGCCATATAACCTCCAGGGAATTCGAAGCCCGGTTGAGATGGTAGCGGATGAGTTTGGACTCTCCGTAGCGGCCTGTTCCCTCAAAAACACTATCACCCGAAATAAAAAGACCCCGAATAAAATGACTCGGATCATGTGTAATTTTCTGCTCAATCCGCACCGAAAACTAATCGACGCTATCGTCTGGCAAGGAAAGGAGGCTCGGAGCGGAATGGGTGACAATATCACCCAACGCAACCAGGAATAACTCTCCCCGGCCAAGAACTGCAACAACAACCAAGAACAAATTGCCGGGCGTCAGAACAACTAATATTCGACGCAGAAGGTTCATAAAATGATTCTGAAGACGTATCGGTTACCCGTCAGTCAAGAAAGATAAAATAGAAGTCGTCAAATTTTCCGATGAGTTTATAGACCACTATGAAACTTTCGCAATTTAAGATTTTAACGTTTGATGTTTACGGCACGCTGATCGACTGGGAAAGCGGCATGGTCAATGGCCTGAAACCCCTGACAGACCAGGTCGCCATCCCCCTCAGCCGCGACGATATCCTGAGCGCCCACGCCCATTACGAGTCAACCGCACAGCGCTTTTCACCGTCAAAGAAATATTCTGAACTTCTGGCAACGGTGTACCGGCGCCTGGCTGAACACTGGCGGGTCTCCGTGGACTGGGAAGAGTGTCTGACCTACGGCCGATCAGTGCCNCAATGGCCGGCATTTGATGACAGCGCACAAGCGCTGGGTTATCTGAAACGGTACTTTCAGCTGGCCGTACTAACGAATACCGACAATTTGAGTTTTTCGGGCTCCAATGAGCGCCTTGGGGTGGCTTTTGATTCGGTCATGACCGCAGAGGATATCGGCAGCTACAAACCCGATGACCGCAACTTTGAGTACATGCTGGAAACGCTCGCGCACCGTGGAATATCCAAAGATGAAATCCTGCACGTGGCGGAGAGCATGTTTCATGATCATCAGCCCGCGAACCAACAGAGTCTTGCAAACTGCTGGATTTACCGCCGGCACAACCAGGAAGGCTTTGGCGCCACGATGGACCCCGGCGATATGCCGACCGTCAACTTCACCTTCAACAGCATGGCCGATCTGGTCGCAGCGCATCAGGAGGAGACCGTCTAGTCACACGGAGTAGAGCACAAAGGTAACTATTTACCGATGCAAAATCTCAGCATCGGCATAAACTGAATCATCAGTTTTTCCTGCACTGTGGGACGCCCTCGGTAAAACCGTGGGTTATTTCACCCGAGGAATCCCGTGCGACCGCATCCCAGGGCTTGCCGGTATCCCACTCGCCGATGATTGATCGGCCGCTGGCATAGGTAAAGATTCCCTCACCATGATAAATGCCCTCAATAAACTCGCCTTCATAACGGTCGCCGTTATTCCAGAAATAGGCGCCCATACCTGATTTTATACCGCTCACCCACCGGCCTTCATAGCGCTCACCGTCGGCCCAGGTATAGGTTCCCTCACCGTGTTTCTTGCCACCCTGCCATTCGCCGGCATAAGTATCGCCATTGGCGTAGACATGCGAACCCACACAGTTATTAAAGAGATGACTTGAGCCTTCCGGACAGGGAACGAGCGCGAAGCTCTTGACCACGAAGGCAAGCCCGGCCACAAGGACGAGGAGACGAATTTTCATGGTACCGATTTTACCGGATTGCCGGGTCAGAAGACGGGGTACTCAGTGTACCGGAATCGGCACTTCACCCTCGATGGTCGCGCGTCTCATGACGCGTCTGTGGGCTGTTACCTCACCAAAGTAATCCGCCACCGCATGATGCAGGGAAACCCGGTTGTCCCACAGCGCCAGAGATCCCGGCTCCCAGTGCAGGCGGCAACCAAAATGCGACTTGGTTGCGTGCTCGTAAAGATAATCCATCATCGGCTTGCTCTCGGCTACAGTCATCCCCTCAAAGTGCGTACTGAATGCGGGGCTGACATAAAGGGATTTGCGGCCCGTGTCCGGATGGACCCGCACCAACGGATGCACCGCCCGACCTTCCTCGTTTTTCTTCTCGTGCATTCCGTCATAGGTCGCAGACCACTGCCTGGTGTCTCCGGATTCATTGACAACCCGCAGCGAATCGACAAGTGCCTTAAGACCCTCTGAAAGCGCTTCGTATGCAAGATACATGTTGCAGAACTCTGTATCGGCGCCAAAAGGTGGCACCTCTTCTGCGTAAAGTGCCGAACCCATCGGCGGGCGATCCAGAAACATAAGATCCGAGTGATAAAAATTATCCCAGCTGTAATCCTCCCCCGGTTCGCGCACGATCTGGAAGATGTCTGGATCCTGATCAACTCCATGCACATAAGGATGAGGAATCAACGGTCCAAAATGTTCCGCAAAGGCGCGCTGGCCTGCCACTGTGAGATTCTGATCGCGAAAGAGTAGAACCAGAAACTGATTCAGCGCCGATTTTATCTCTGCGAACTCGGTCGCTTCGAGTTTCCTGGAAAGATCAATGCCTGTCACCACTGCACCCAATGCACCACTGATCGGCGAGATTTCAAAACTATTATAAGGTTGTGTTTGAGGCATTCTTCTTCCTTATGAATTGCTGGAAACGCCCCTGTTTATCAGGCCCCCGGCACTTCGAGCAGGTAATGTTTCAGCGAAAATATATGCTAGTATGATTTGAAATGCTATAGAGCTTCGGATGCGTGTCGTGGCACGCCAGACAGACGCTGAGAGATAAGAAAAGGCATGGGTTCCTTCAACTTAAACGACTTCCTCAGCCCGGAAGTCATCGACAGACTTCGTGACTCCGATCTAAATCTTGCGAGGGGTCTACCCGCATCAATTTATACCAGCCCGGATTTCTTTACGTTCGAAAAAGAGCGGCTCTTTCCTGAGTCCTGGGTGGGCATTGGCTTTGAGTCTGATGTTCCTGAGGTAGGCGACGCTGTTCCGATGGAAGTGGGTGGATCACCACTGATTCTGTGTCGAGATAACAATTCCCAAATTCAGGTCCTGCATAACGTCTGCCGTCACCGGGCCACCATGGTGCTGGAGTCTCCCACCTCGGGACTGAAGACCTTCAAATGCCCCTACCACGGCTGGGTCTATGACCTCGACGGAAGCCTTCTCGCGACGCCTTTCTGGGATGGCACGGCAAGCGCCAAACGCTGTCCNGTAGAATCAGAATCCGCAAGTCTGGTTCCGGTCCGAAGCGCCGTCTGGAACCATATCGTTTTCATTAATCTGAGCGGTAACGCGCCAAGCCTCGATTCGTATCTCGCCGAGATGGAAGAAGAACTCGGCCACTTTGATCTTGAATCCATGGAGGTGATTCATAGCGAGTCCTGGGTATTCAATGCGAACTGGAAGTTGGTCATGGAGAACTGGGAGGTCTATCACCATGTCTGGGTGCATCAGGGCGTGTTCGATCTGATGTCTGACGAAGTCGATTTAGAAACCGGCGTNCCCTGCACCGACATGATCGCCCGNAACAACAGCCTCATGCTGAGGCCTAACGGTCTGCGCAAAGAATCGGCGAGACCCAATCCTGTCGACCTTCCGCTGATGCCCTGGAAACCGGACATCCCAAGAACTCCCAAGCTAAGCAGTATCGCCAACGCGATATTGCCTAATGTCACAGCGAGCATGGGCCGGGTAGAGTTTGCGCCAGCGGTATATATACCGATCGCGCCAGACAAAACCCTGGCGAAAATGGCCTGGTTTATTCCACCAGGGATCCAAAATGACGAGAAACTGAAGCCCGAGGTCGATAAGATACTCGAACGCTGGCTGGGACCCGATCGCTCTATCGCTGGCCGGCGCGGGATTCGGGCTCAGGATCACCGCTGCATGGAACTTCAGCAGCAAGCCAGGGGTTCACCGGTGGCCAATGATGTGCGATTCTCCAGAACCTGGGAAGCAAATGTGCGATATTTCCAGAACTGGCTGGTGGAACGACTTCAGGCGTAGGTCAGAGGCATAAAATAACGCTTGCATCCATTGGTTAAGTAGCACAAAACAAACTGATAACGCGATTACCCAAACGATCTCTCGATGAAAGTTCAGACCGGTTCAATCATTGCCTCACGGGCCAGACGTCGGCGCAACTCTGCAATCACCGACATGTTTCAGCTGATCATCCTGGGGGCAGGTCTCATCTGGCTAGTGCTGCGTGGTGCAGGCGAGATGAACTACGTGTGGCAGTGGCACCGGGTACCTCAATATATATACAAGGTCATCGATGGAGAATTGATCTTTGGNCCGCTGCTCGACGGGTTAATGGTGACGCTGGAACTCAGCGTGTACAGCATCGTGCTTGGACTTCTGATCGGACTGATTACGGCCTTCCTGCGCCTTTCTGACTCCTATTCCGGCAAATTGCTCGCAACGGTCTATCTTGAACTGGTTCGCAACACACCACTTCTTATTCAGTTATTCGTCTTTTATTTTGTCCTGGGGCCGATCTTTGAGATAGATCGGTTCTGGGTAGCGGTACTGTGTATTTCGTTCTTCGAGGGTTCTTTTGCTTCCGAAATTATTCGCGGAGGGATTTTGTCAGTCCGTAAAGGCCAGGTTGAAGCCAGCGAAAGCCTCGGCCTGAGCCGCGCGGCGACCTACCGGTACATCATTCTGCCTCAAGCCCTGCCGATTATTCTGCCGCCGCTCGCCGGGATCCTGGTGAACCTCATCAAACATTCGGCAATTGTCAGCGTGATCGCAGTGTTTGACCTGACAACATCGGGACTGGATATCATTTCCGAAACATTCATGGCTTTTGAAATTTGGATTACAGTGGCAGCAATCTACCTCGTGATCACAATTTCACTGTCCATTGTAATAAGTCGATTTGAGCGCTACATGAAGCGCTCGATGCTGACAGGTTAAGCAGACCATGGGATCGACTAAAACAATTTTACTAGCCCGCGGAATGGTTCTGTGGGTCTTTTTCAACAAGGAGGATGTATGCAACTCGTAAAAAAGGTGTTTGTGGGAGCTGTAACCTTTCTAGGTATTGCGCTGGCGCCGTTCACTGCAACAGCCGGGGATCTGCAGCAGCAATTGACCTCTGAAAGTGTTATTGAGTCCATTACCAAACGCGGCAAAATGAAGGTGGGCATGTCTACTTTCGTGCCATGGGCAATGCGTGACAAAAAAGGTGAATTGATTGGGTTTGAAATTGATGTGGCCAAAAAGGTTGCAGCCGATCTTGGTGTCGAGATTGAGTTTGTTCCCACCGCATGGTCAGGCATCATCCCAGCGCTCATTGCCGGTAACTTCGATGTGATCATTGGCGGTATGAGCGTGACTCCGAAGCGGAATCTGACCATTAATTTCACCGCACCGTATGCACATTCGGGTATGGGAGTCGTTGCTAATAAAGAGCTCGCCGGGGGCCTCGCGTGGCCTGATGATTACAACAGTTCGAAGGTGACCTTCACCTGTCGACGCGGGGCGACTTCCTGCACCGACACCCAGAAAATGTTCCCCAAGGCCAAGCTTCGCCAGTTTGACGATGGTTCGTTGGTTATTCAGGAAGTGGTCAATGGCAACGCCCATGCGGTGCTGACCAGTTTCCCGAAACCGACTATGTGGCAAGCTCAGCATGCCGACGTCCTGTTTAACCCAACTCTCGAAAAGCTGACGGAAGGAAACGAGTCATTCGGCATTAGAAAGGGTGATCCGGATGCAATGAACGTCTTCTCCAACTGGATCATGGTTAACACCAGTAACGGCTGGCTTCAGGAGCGCTGGACCTACTGGTTCGCCACCATGGATTGGAGCGATCAGGTCGATCTTAAATAGTAACGACTGGCGCTACCGTTGATGGCAATCCCGGTGAAACTGGGATTGCCATCAATATTTCTCGGAACCGGCACTTCCCGGGCAGTAGGCAGTGCAATGAATGATCTCTGAAGATGCGTAGGAAACCCAAAAGCAACTTAACTCGTGCGGTTGACGTGATTGTCATTGCAAGCGCGCTCTTTTTGGTTGGCTACGTTTTCCATAAAGTTGACACCGTAATGATTTACGAGTGGCACTGGGACTTTTTATGGAATTACATACTGCGATGGGATGAAGAGCAACAATCCTATAAGCCGAATCTTCTGCTAAAAGGATTGACAGCTACTTTCGGTTTAGTGATCTGGTCGATGCTTCTTGCAAGCATTATCGGAATCGTAATGGGGATCATGAGGACCAGTTCACGAATTTTCTTCCGAACTGTGAGCCGGTTGTACGTCGAATTCATTCGAAACATGCCGCCAGTAGTCTTTATCTTTGTATTCTTCTTTTTTCTGAGTTCGCAGTTTGTACCTCTACTGGGTATCGACCGAATTTCGGTAGACGCTTCCCCGACAACCATCGCCATACTTGAAATTCTGCTGGGTCCACCGGAACTCTTCGCAAACGCTATTTCAGGCATTTTATGCCTTGCACTTTTTGAGGGCGCTTACATCACCGAGATTATCCGGGCCGGGATTCAGTCCATTGATAAAGGGCAATCAGAGGCTGGTAACTCTATTGGTCTCAGCCGCTTTCAGACGCTGCGCTGGATTGTGTTTCCCCAGGCTGTGCGGAAGGTAATTCCCCCTCTGACCGGGCAATTCATCACGCTGATCAAGGATTCATCGATTCTGGCGCTGATCTCGATTCAGGAGCTAACCTTCCTGGCGCAAGAAGTGGCCTACTCCACTCAGTATGTGTTCGAGGTATGGTTGTTTGTTGCGGGTGTTTATTTCTGTATCTGCTATTCACTTGCCTTTTTGTTTACAAAACTTGAAAAACGATCCCGGAGAATTTATCAGAGTTGATGGGTTGCCCAGAGATGTGACTGAAGCACCCACCAACCCTAAAATTGAACATCATCAGGAGAAACCCGTGGAACAGATGATCTCACTTAAGCATGTCTCCAAATACTTTGGGGAGTTTCGTGCGCTGAACGATGTCTCTCTGGAAGTCTCGGCCGGTGAGCGTGTTGTCGTCTGCGGCCCCTCAGGGTCTGGCAAGTCCACCATGATCCGCTGCATCAACCGGCTCGAGGAGCACGATGAAGGCGAGATCTGGGTCAGCGGCAATCAGCTTACGGAAGATCTCAAAAACATCACCGAGATTCGAAAAGATGTCGGGATGGTATTTCAGCAGTTCAACCTGTTCCCGCATCTCAGCGTTGTTGATAACCTGACCCTGGCACCGATGAAAGCCCGAGGCTTTTCCAAGAGCGACGCCACCGACCTTGCGATGACCTATCTCAACCGGGTACATATCCCGGAGCAGGCCGCCAAGTATCCAGGTCAACTCTCCGGCGGGCAGCAGCAGCGGGTCGCCATAGCACGCAGCCTTTGTATGCAACCCAAGATCATGCTCTTCGATGAGCCGACCTCGGCACTCGACCCTGAGATGATCAAAGAAGTGTTGGATGTAATGATCGAACTTGCCGAGGAGGGAATGACGATGATCGTGGTGACCCACGAAATGGGCTTTGCAAAAAAGGCGGCAAACAAAGTCGTCTTCATGGACGAGGGTGAGGTAGTGGAATCTGCGCCCACCGAGCAATTTTTCTCCCAGCCCGAAAGCGACCGGACTAAGCTGTTCCTGTCGCAGATCCTGACACACTAAATTTTGCCTCGAGCACGCCCGCCCATGAGATGCTCAATTGATCTTGATTGTCCCGGTAGGCGCGAGGGATTTGTTCAGTTAAATCACTCGGACAACCGTCATGCATACGGCGTCATTCCCATACCGATCGGGGTCGTAGCCGCTGACAATGACGGCCCCACCGTGTTGTTGACAGCAGGCAACCATGGAGACGAATACGAAGGCATCGTCATTCTGCAGCGCCTATTCCGCGACCTTGATCCAAGCCGGATCCGCGGTCGGATCATTATCATGCCGTCACTCAATCTGCCAGCGGTCCGGGTATATCAAAGAACCTCCCCGCTTGATGGCGCCAACATGAACCGGTCGTTTGGCGCTCAGGATATTAGCGGTCCGACCCAGGAGATCGCCCAATTTGTCGAGGAGCAACTCATTGCCCAGTCAGACTACGCGATAGACCTGCACTCAGGGGGGAAAATGTGCGAATTCTCTCCCTGTGGCTATATCTATGCCGGCGGAGGAAGAAAGCGTTTGCAGAATAAGTTCAACGCCGCTCATCAATTCGGTGCGAAGTACACTGTCGTCGTTGAAGGCAGCCCCGGATCCCTTTCCGCTGCCGGTGAGCGGGCTGGAGTCATCATGCTGTCTGCGGAGCTTGGAGGCGGTCGGATCCGCCGCGAAAACATCGAACTCGGCTACAACGGCACTGTTAATGCGCTCGCCGGCTGGGATTTTCTGGATCATGCACCCGAGGAGACAAAAACCATTTTTCTTCGGAGTAGGTCGGCGTCCTCCTCTGTCATGAGTTCTGTTGGAGGAGTGTTTGAACCGCTGACGGATGTTGGCCAGCAAATTACAGCCGGCGATACCGTCGGCCGGATTTATCCTCTGGATGCACTCGACCAGTCGGTAGTGACCGTCAACGCTCAAAGTAGCGGCGTCATCATCGGACAACGGACTCAAGCCTGTGTCCAGAGAGGCGACTTTCTGCTTCACCTGGGAGAATCTGCAGAAGAGTCGGAACTGCTCCACCAGTCAGACTGACGCCCGTAACCTGGTTACACGGCAGGTCATATCAACGCTGACATGAGGGGCACAGATACAGGCGGCGTCCATTTGCGGTAACCCGACGGATTTTATTGCCGCACCGGTAACAATCGTGTTTATCCCGCCCGAAGACGGCAAAGCGGTATTTGCTTTTAGGGTACCCTGCTTTCCGCATTACCCGTACCGTATCCGGATGGTTGGTAACACCGCCGCTTTTATAGGCCCTTACTGACAGCATCAAGGTCTGACGCGCCAGTTCGTTAATCTTTGCGCTCTCCAACTCCCGAGGTTTTGCGGCAGGATTGATACCGGCCGCAAAAAGAATTTCCGATCGGAGGTAGTTACCCAGGCCCGCAAGAAATGACTGATCGAGGTAAAGTCCTGAAATACCACGACCGCAAAAGCTCTTGCTTCCAAGTCGCTCAGCAACTTGCCGCCACGATACCGAATCTGACAATACATCAGGCCCGAGTTTTCGGAGATAAGGATGCTCCGGCAAAGTCGCAACATTTAGCACGGCAATGTCTGTGGCGCTATAGAGCAGCGCGCTATGGGAATCTCCAGTCAGGGTTACCCTGAGACTTCTTCGGGTATTGGGCACTTCTCCTTTAGGCGATATAAACCACCGACCATAGAGTTGATTGTGCGAGTACAGAACATAGCCGTGTTCAAAAAATATGAGTAGCGCTTTCCCCCGGGTGGTGACCTTCACGACGGTTTTATTCGTGAGCTTTTGCTTAAAGCGCTTTAATTTCTCAGGACCGAAATAGACCTCAGTAATCTTTTTTCCCTTGAGAACACGGCTAATCGCATCCGCTTCCCGGCGGACTTCAGGACCTTCTGGCATGTTTCACAATCGTCCTAAGTAATGGACAGAAATAACACAGATGACCCGGTAGTCTAGGTCAGACAGGATGAAATTTATCCGACCAGCTTAGTCGCAATTTACTCGAGATGTCGGGCAAATTCGAGAGACATTTCGATCCCGATCGGTCTTTTAAACACCTCTCAATCATTCTCACCAATTGCCGGCATGTCGTTGGTGTGACAGTGAACGCCGCCGCCGGCAGCCCAGGATTCGAGCATTTCGATCACATACACCTCGCGACCGGGAAAGTATCTTTCTAATCTTGCTTTCGCAGCACTATCTGTCTTTTTGTTGCCAAAACCTGTCGTAATCACGTAACCATTACCGATCAGCCAGTTGAGGTAATTCGTATCGTACGCTTGACCACGATACTTTACGGAAGCCTCGATAGGATCTCGAATCACATTAAATCCCGCTGCCGCAATTACACTGGCGGCATCATCGAAGACTTTACGGGTTGGGTGTTCTGGCGCACTGCACTTCGACCTGTCGATGCATTCCCCCACAACGACCGTCGTGGCATTGATAAATCTTGCGATTCCATCGATATGCCCATTGGTCAGATCGCCTTTTGGAACTCCTTCAATAAAAACGACTCTTGAGGCGCCGAAATAACGCTTGAGATCCTGTTCTGCCTGGGCTTTCGTATAATCCTTATTGCGCCTTGGATCACCCAAAACACTCCAATTGAGTAGCACGGTATCCACGCCGTTAAATTCAAGATTACCGCGTTCGTGAACAACCTCTATGCTTTCGGCCTCGAGTCCCGCAAGATCCGCTACAGCCAGGGGAACTTCATTGTCCTGACGAAACGGTACCCCTGCTCCGAAGGCGCCACCCCAAGCATCAAATCCCCAGTTCTGAATCTCGAGCTTGCCACCTTCCTGGACATAAACCGGGCCGTTGTCCCGCATCCACGCACTGTCATAAGGAACTGCGTGCCAACGAATATTCTTATGACCTGGATCGGTCCCTACCCGTTTGATCGCTTCTTCTGCGCCGGCCTTTATAGCTTTTGAACTGTAGAGAATATGAAGTGGCTGGTAACGNACAATGACGCTCGAGATGCGGGCAAACGCGCTTTCATAAGAGNGCTCCCATCGGCCCGGCCACTGCAACCAAACACCNGCCTGTGGCTCCCATTCAGCCGGTACTCGCCTTGNACTGTCAGCACTNGTAAGTTTGATCATTGATNACGTNACTGAAAAGCAGATGACCAGTGTCAGGGCCGCCCTAAAACTTATCCATAATTTCTGATACCGAGTCATCTGCCAACTTCAACCGGAAAAAAACCATGGTCCCGCCAAGACAGCACCTCCTCTCCGGCAAGAATGACCAATAGAGCGCTTCTGAGAAGATCGAGTATCACGTTGGGCTTATCAATTCGCATAAAAACAAAACAAGCCCCTTTCTCGATCCCTTGGGGAGCTGATTACGGGGGCATTACCTGATCAGAAGGAGCTTGGAATCTCCGAGGCAATCTCGACCGCTTTACTCCGGATTAGTTGCGGTAATAAACCAGGCGCTGGAGGGCGCCCAGACACTTCCGTCTGCCCGTACATATCCGGAAACAACATCCCCAAGGGCCGCGGAAACTTTTCCTTTAAGTTTCTGCCCGGTTTCCCCCGCGAGACGGATGATCTCTCCAGATGGGCCCAGTTCCAGCGCAAATTCTATGGCCTCATCCAGAGTGCGACCGATACAGATGTCGCTATCAAACCTCTCAAACTGAATGTGCTGAAATCCAACAGACTGCATCATATCGCTCACCATATCCGGCCCGGCCATCGAAAACGGGCCCGGGCCACAGTGTACGGCGTCAGTTTCATCATGAGACACCACCGGAACGATCTCACGAACACACCTTTCGGCATCGTGCAGCCAGGGATTGTCCTCTCGTTTGCGCCAGACCACCTGCGTAAACTTACCGCCGGGCTTCAACGCGGAGCGAATATTCTTCATGGCCAATCCAGGTAAGCTAAAGAACATGGTGCCGAATCGGGCAAAAGCCTGATCATAGGGTCCCCCGAGATTTTCACTCTCAACGTCTGCGACAAAAAACCGGGCGTTGGCTACTTTCTCCTCGGCCGCACTTTTGCGACATTCTTCGACGAAATTACTGGCACAATCGACGCCGCTTGCGACACCCGCGCCACCAACAGATTTGGCGATTGCGATTGTACAGTCGCCGAAGCCACAGCCGATATCCAGTACAGATGAGCCCGCCTCAAACGGCTGACGCCTGAAAACCTCTTGACTGATAGAGGTATAGCCTTCGACAAAAAGAAACTTAAAGCGGGAAAACTTTTCAAAAAGAACAGTATTCCACGCTTCAATAACAATATCGTTACTCATCTCGCCCTGCGAACACTTTTGAATTTCTCAGACCCCAGCCATCGGCCTAAGCCCTCGAGCCTTACATCGAGTTGATAACGTCTCCCGTCCAAATACTGATGGAGTCTCCATCCATAACGCCTTCGGCCACCATCTGCCCAAACACCTTCTGCGCGGTTGCGGTGGCCGCCTCCATCGTAGCGGCATCGGGGTACTTCGCAACCACCACGCCGTTACCGTCAGCGTCGGCCGCGATCTCAATAAAGTCTGCCCCGACAGCCGAGACTTCATCGCGCGCCTCTTCGGCTCTTGCCTTTGCTTTGTCCATGTCTGAACTGGTAAAACGAGTAATTCTGTAGATTGCCATATTAGTGTCCCCCATTGGTTTAATCAAAAATAGCGCTAAGGAATGCTAACCAAAGCATTTAAATTTAACCATAAATTTCCTCGGGTTTCGAGATACTCCTTAGATACACGCTTACAAGCCCGTCTTGCGTCCCAAACTAGGATTTGATTCGTAAAATGACATATCATTCAGGTCCTTTCACTAAAAAAACAGGACCTAACTAATGCAGAAATACGGAGATACGCCTGCCGCCGTCGCAATGATTCTGTTCACTTTGGGAGGCATTTTTTATGTCGCCCAACTAATCTTCATGACAGAAGCTTGGTTAGCTGAAAATGGCATCGGGCCAGAAGCCATTGGTGTCGCCAGGGTTCTCGGATTCACATGGCTTGGAATTGTTGTTGTCTTAATCAGAACTTTTTTTAGTGGCCCAGCAGGAACTAGTGCTTTCTTTATGATGCTCGTAATCGCCCAAATCGGGATCTTCCTTAATCTCTGGCATCAGGAGTTAATGGTTGCGCTAGAAGTTTCCGTCCTTGATGACGCGATAATCGTCACAGTACTTACTGCCCTACTGTTGTTCGGCTGGTCGAGAATTCGCTCAAAAACCTAAAAAACGCTGTAACGCGCATCTTGAAAACCCCGCTTCAGCGGGGTTTTCTTTTTTTGCCCGATTGAATTGACTCTAAACCGGCAATGGATCAGGGCTAAACCGAAATCACCTCTCGATCGAACTTAGTGAGGCTTTCGCAACCGGATTCTGTGACAGCAACTGTCTCGCTGAACTCGATCCCCCAGCCATCCATCCACATGCCAAGCATCACATGCAGGGTCATGTTTTGTTCAAGGATTGTTTGCTCGTTGGCTCGGAGGCTGACGGTATGTTCGCCCCAGTCCGGCGAATAACCCACACCAATGCTGTAGCCAATCCGGCTTTCCTTTGTGAGGCCGTATCGATTCAAAACGTCCTGCCATGCCTGGTGGACATCACCGGTACGAATTCCTGGCTGGATCGTCTCCAGCACTGCTTCGAGCCCCTCGGTAACGGCCTTGGCCGTGTCGAAGACTTTTTGGGGCCCCTTTCCTAACTGAACAGTACGGGCCAATCCAGCGTTATAGCGTCGGTAGGCGCCACCCAGTTCGAGCGCCACTGTCTGATCCTGCTCAAACGGTGCATCCGTCCACATTGGGTGAGCCGTTGCGGCCGCTTCTCCCGCAAGGATCAAAGGGCAAAGCGCGGTCGTATCGCCACCAAGGCCATCGACTCCACTGACCTGCGCCGCAAGCACCTTTGACACCAAATCACATTGAAGCACCCCGGGGGCAATATGCTCAACCGCGAGCGTCATCACGTGGCTAGCAATCCTGGCGGCACCCCGCATGGCCTCAATCTCTACATCACTCTTTACGGCCCGACACCAGTTCACCAGCAGATCGGCATCGACCCAGATCGCACCGGACAGTTTCGCCTGAAGGCGTTCAACCGCCTTAAACGAGAAAAAGTAGGTGTCGCTTTCAAACCCGACGCGTTTCCCCTCGAGGTGAAACTCAGCCAGTGACGTGCCAATAGCATCCATTGGGTGAACGCCGTCCCGCTGAACCAGATCCTCTGCATAAGGGCGTACGCTCTCGGACCCAAGATGCGTCGTCAGTGCGACTGAACCGGCATCCATCTGTCGCCCCAGCCAGACCGGCGGATGATCGTGCAGCACCAGCATCACCTGCGGTACATAAAAGGACCAGGCATCAAACCCCGTAAGCCAGTTCATGTTGGCCGGATCACCGATGACCAGGGCGTCCAGTTCTTTATCCGACATCGCGGTGCGGACCTTGGTGAGGCGGCGCTGATACTCTGACAATTCAAATGCTGGGTTCACGGTAAATATTCTCCAAGGTATGTCGAGACCGTATCCGGACAGCACAGATACTGTACGACGACATGAATTCGATAAACCCGAAGGAAATGCTGGACTCCCTTAGGGGCGCTGGACATGCCGGGTCTAAGAGGATCCGGAATCAAGGTATTCGATACTGCCGTAGGGGTTCTTGCCGGTTAAGTTGTCTGTATCAATGTGCATGTCGATTTCATAGAGTGCCGTGAAAATGTAGTCATCGGCTCCCATTTCGGCAAGGGCCTTGTGAATGTCTTCTTCTGTTTCAGACTCTCACTGACAGAAAAAGAGATCATCAGACCCCACCCAAACTGCCGTACACTGACATTTATCGAAAATATACATATCCCGCCACTCGGTATCCGTTCGCTCCAGCCCCTTCGTGCCGGCCCAGAACTGACCTTTGGTTTCGTCGCTGTGATAAGTATGAATGGCGATAAATTTTTTTTGGTTCATTTCATTGTTTCCTTACAGCGCCGGTAAATTTTGGAACGAACCCGGTCTCTAGCAGAGAGCAGATTAGAGGGCTACAGCACAATTTCCCGTACCTCGCTGAAGTGATCCAGATCACGAGGTTGAAAGACGTATTGCTCAAACACCGCCTTATTGAGCTCGACCCCGAGCCCTGGCTTTGTTGGAAGCTCGAAGGCACCGTTTCTCATTACCAGGGGTTCCACCAACACATCTTCGCGTTCGGGCACCGGGATGTACTCAAGCATCCGGAAATTGGGAATGCAGGCCGCGGCGTGAATCGAGGCCGCGGTGCACACGGGGCCGTTGCAGTTATGGGGGATTACCGGGCAATAGTAGGCCTCTGCCATGGCGGCAATCTTACGCAGTTCATTCATCCCCCCGGTATAGATTGCGTCGGGCTGGATGAAGTCACAGCAGTACTTTTCCAGCAACTCCCGAAACTGGAAGCGGGCAACATAACGCTCGCCAGTGGCGATGGGGGTTTTGGTGCTGCGTTTAAGTTCCACGTAAGCATCGAGATTTTCCGGTGGGAGAGGTTCCTCCATGAAATAGAGGTCGAACTCCTCAAAGCGTTGGGCCAGCCGACGCGCCTGAGGCAAATCGAAACGACCATGAGCGTCGACCATCAGGTGTACGTCGGGCCCCACTGCCTCACGCACCTGGCGCACACATTCCACCGTGATGTGTTCCTGCTCTGGCGTCATCGCATGAGCCGCATAGCCAAAGGGGCTCCACTTGAGGGCCCGGAAGCCATTTTCTACTGCGCGGGCGGCGCTTTCGGCATACTCGCCGACGCTGGTGCTGCCCATGCGGGTCTTCATGAACCAGTAGTTGCCATAGCAGGGTACGGTGTCACGATAAGGCCCGCCGAAAAGTTCATAACAGGGCACCCCTAAGACCTTGCCCTTAATATCCCAACAGGCGATCTCGATGGCGCTGAGGGCCACGTTAACGAGAAGATCCGAGCGCAGGAACTGACCCCGATAGCGGTCTTCCCAGAGGTATTCTATGGATCTTGGATCCTTGCCGATGACCGTGCGTTTGTAATCTTCGATCAGGGTTACCATCGTGCGCTCGAAGGGTTCAATGGTGGCCTCACCCACACCGACCACACCGGCGTCGGTTTCGACTTCAATGAACACCCAGTTCCGGCGATGCGCCTCAACCAGATAGGTTTTGATGTCCGTAATTTTCATTTACATCTACCCCCGTTTGAGTTCTTCAGAGAGCTCCATCAACTGGCGCCAGGTCTGCTCTGGAACAGCAATCACGCCGTTACTTTGCCGTCTTTGCTCCCGCTCGCGCTCGCCGGGAATCTCCACCTTTTCAAAGCCCGGGGCCGGCGGACAGTTGCGAAGGTCGGCCAACACCTCTTCGGCGGCCGCCTGCAGCGCCTCAGGTTGGCGAAACCGACGGGTATCCACCGCCAGCAGAAACCAGTTGCACTCAGGCGAAGAAGGACCCAGCATCGCCTCGCCAATCAACTCGGCCATCAGAGACAGCGCGTAACCTTTATGGCCTCCCATAGGCAGAATGGCCCCTCCGTCGAAATATGCCTGCGGGTCACGGGTGGGATTGCCGTCACGATCGATCACACAGTCCTCTGGTAATAACGCTCCGGCCGATTGCGCCGCATATATCCAGCCACCAGCGATCCGTCCGGTAGCGAAATCCATGACCACCGGCCCCAAATCTCCCCCTGGAATGCCGATGCACCACGGATTAGTCGGCAGCATCCCCCGAGCACCGCCGTGGGGTGCGACCTGACCATGAACTCGATGATTGCCACCACCGGTGCAAATGGTGAGAAAACCTTGGGCGGCCGCGGCGTCCGCATAAGCGCCATGTCGCCCAGTGTGGCCGGTGTTGATGATCGGGAGGGCCGCCAATCCACTGTCTCGTGCGAGACTAATAACTGTCTCATAGGCCAGCGACATAGCCGGAATACCGCTACCCATACCACCGTCTATCATCGTTGCGCCGGTCTCAGTGGTCCGAACTTCGGGCCGCACACCAGCGCCCAGGGTGCCACTACGCATTCGCTCCGCGTACTGCATCACCCGCATCACACCATGACTCTCGACACCACAGAGATTGGCATCGATCAAGTGGTCTGTTATCGCCTGACTGGTATCGTCATGACAACCAAGCCTATTAAAGATATCGACGATAGTGACACGCGCCTGCTCTGCCAAAACCTCAATACGACCGCCGCGCAATTCCAGTTTCGTTGGAATTTCAGCGGCTCTGTTCCTCATCGATGCGCTCGCCAGATCATCATTGATGCTGTTACCCTCCTCTGGAGACCCCTACGATAAAAACAATAACAGGCCACTGTCCAGCAGCATAATTGCTCTTGGCGAAGGTATCGCCCTTTGCCAGCTCATCAGCTAATACGCGGGCAGTGCATCCATGTTCCAGTACGTCTAACCGACCTGCCCGAGACATTGCGGACTTTGAGTCAGGCAGCAATCGGAAGTATATCGCCGCCCGGGAGTAAATCCCTATCGATCAGCGACTATACTCTCGCGCGGTCAGTGAATTAACGCCCTATCGCATAACTCCCGCAACAATCCGTGTCCACACTCCAAAAGCCCATCATCGTCGCTGCTACTGTAATCCTCGTGGCGAGCTTTATAATGATGTTGCTCGCCTATGGCGTCAGGCACTCGTTTCCAGTCTTTTTCCCATTCATCCTGGATGAATATGGATGGACACGCGGGGACACGGCACTGATGTTCTCCCTGCATCTTCTGGTCTACGGAATCTGCGCCCCTATTGCGGGATCACTGTGCAGCAAAGTATCGCCGAAAGCGCTGCTGCTGTTTGGTGTTGTCGTCTTGGGATTGGCTGCTGCGGCCTGCTCCTACGCGACCCGACTGTGGCATTTTTATGTCCTGTTTGGTGCGCTCGCGCCTGTGGGGCTGGCCTGTGCTGGATCACCTGTCCTTAACCCCACGATCATGAACTGGTTTGCCGAGCGCCGCGGGATGGCGCTGGGTCTAGCACAGACCGGGGGCGGGCTCAGTTTTGTTTTCGTCTTCCTGATGGAATTCATTATTGAAGGCTTTGGCTGGCGCATGGCCTACGTCATTATGGGCTTGCTGACTATCGTCATTCTCTTCCCAATTATATTGCTCGGCTACACGTTTTCACCACAAGAGCGCGGGCTAAGGCCTATCGGATCTGATGAAAACGCATACAGTGCAATTGATTCGTCAGCAACGAAACCTGTTATGGCATCTACAGAGATATGGACTCGAGCATCTGGCTTGAGAAGTCGGCCGCTGTGGTTGCTATTTGTTTCAAATATGCTTTTTTGGGGTACCGGCTGCTATCTGATCCTAGCCCATCAGGTTAAGTTTGCAATTGATATTGGCTACTCTCCAGCGGTCGCTGCCTCTACCACAGCTGTCTTTGGGATCTCCATGGTGATTGGTCAGGCGAGTTCCTTCATCTCGGACTATATCGGTAGAGAAACAACTATCCTGATGGCAGCAGTCTTCGCCTCTGTCGCCACTGTTATCCTAATGTTTCTAGAGCCCGGATCAGGTGTATTCCCTCTTTATAGCTTTGCTGTCTTATTCGGGATCGGCGCAGGGCTCTTTGCGGTTTGCGTATTTGTGGGTGTGGCCGATATCTTCTTTGGCCGGAACTTTGGCCTGTTCTGCGGTATCGTCACCGGAGGGATGGGCTTTGGTGGGGCCTTCGGACCCTGGCTTGGCGGCGTGCTGTTTGATGTAACTGGCTCGTATCACTACTCGTTTGTATTCGCCGCGGGGAGTTTTTTGATCTCCTTTGTCTGTTTTTTCCTGGCAGCGCCAAGACGCTATGCCGTGATGAAACATGCCCAGACGGAATCTGCGTAGATGCCAGTGGCTTGATAACTCTTGCGGGAGCTTGACGCACCTACTTGAGTTCCACCTCAATGAAAGACATGGATGCCTGCCCCATGTTGATGACGTTGTGCTCTATGCCCAGATTACGAAAGTACGCCTCACCGGCGGCAACTTTCACCTCCCTCTCCGTATCGCCCGGCTCCTCAAGGCGCATATTGAGATCTGTGATTGCCGTAATGACGTAGTCGTGCTCATGGCGGTGCCACCCTGTGTGGGCGCCGGGGGTAAAATCAAAACGGGTGACTCGCACCTGGTCATTATCTATAAGAGTCGTTGCGACAGCGGCTTGTTGTTCCATGTTCGTCAGTTTTTCCTCTAGTTTTCAATTTAGTGCACAATATAAATTGTCGATTCCTGTGCACCCAATATCTGGATAAAATCATCTTAGATATTACCCCGGAAGAAATGATTTTCATTTCGGCTTATAAGGTAACAAACCAATGTCACCAGATGTGGTCATTGTCGGCGCCGGAATAACTGGATGCGCAAGCGCTTACGCATTGTCAAAACTTGGCCTGCGGGTTGAGGTCATCGAGAAATACTTCCCGGCCTCTATGGGCTCAGGCTGGACTTTGGGCGGTGTACGGCAATCGGGCCGGGACCCGGCAGAACTGCCTCTTGCGCAGTTTTCGGTAAAGAAATGGCTCACGCTAAACGAGGAACTTGAGGCTGAGACCGGCTACCTGCAGCACGGCAACTTGCGGCTTGCCCGAACAGAGAAAGAACAAGATTCCATAACTGCACTTGTGGCATCACAGAAAGCGTTGGGACTCGACCTGTCGCTGTTATCCCGGCCGGAAGATATACAGGCGATTGCCCCCCAGGTCTCCACAAACGTGTTGGCAGCATCTTTTTGCCCAACCGACGGACACGCAGACCCCAAAGCAGCCGTTGCGGCCTACCAACAGGCGGCCGAGCGCAATGGCGCGGTCTTCTCTTGCGGAGAGTCCGTAGAAGCGATTACGATCGCCAAAAGGCGGCTGCAGAAGATTTCGACGACCAAACGTACGATCCATTCGGGACAATGTCTTCTTGCCTGTGGCGCTGGAGTTGCAGATTT